>NZ_JSWE01000185.1 GCF_000815465.1 Candidatus Jidaibacter acanthamoeba
CATGTAAGTCGCTTACATTTATACTAAATAATTCGCTGATTAAATCTTTAATACTGAAGCGTTTTTCTCTATACGCCTTCTTCATTAACTCGGACATTATTGTTTTAGCGCCTATTGACCAAAACTCACCGTGCTTTTTCTCATCATTGCCTACCAGAGCTTGAGCTATTGTATCGAATTCTAATTCATGCTCTACTTCTTCTAAAATAGACCACCCTCTTGATCTGCTGTCAAACGGA
>NZ_JSWE01000186.1 GCF_000815465.1 Candidatus Jidaibacter acanthamoeba
AGTTATTTGCTTCTACCAACATCTATCTCCAATTTCTATTCTTTGCAACACAACCATTCATAATCTGATAATAAAAAATTTCCCTTTTTATCATTAAATTTGGGGTCTTTCTCTATTTCAGCTCTTAACTTATCAATAAGCTCAGGAAGCTTTTTAGTTAAATCATTTAAAATATCTTCAGATTTACGTTTCGGCGGAATTCTAAGTAGCTTTCTTATAAAGCTAGTGTTTTCAGGATATTTGATTTTATATATCAAATCTCTTTCTATTAAATCATCTGCTTTTTTATATACATTTCTTAAGGTTTGTTTTTCTTGGTATAGTTCAAACTTTTTCTGGTAACTATCAACTTTAAAATCCTTAATTCTGGTTACAGCAACTACATCTTCTATGCTATAATCTTTACCGGCTGAGATTTTTTCATATATCTTAAATAATCCTTTTATATCTTCATGTTCTTGAGAATTATCATATTTTGTTTTTCTATTTGCATCTGTAAAATGCTGATATAAAAGTTCTATAATTTTATAAGAATTGGTAATATTTTTAGAATCACTACTAATAAAATTATTAAATGCATTAATAAATTCTTCGGGTGGTATTAAACTGTCTATATCATGATATTCTTTATTAAGATAACTTTGTAAACCTTGAAAATTACCTTCTTCTATGAATTTTAATATTTTATCTTGATTTAAAGCCATAACCCTTTTCCCTATCTAAGCTATTAACTTTGAATCTAGCAAAAAAAGGTTAATGAAAGGTAAACAAAAAGGTTTTACAAAACTTTTGTTAGCAATATATAAGTTTTAATGAAAAGTGATTTTAAACAAAAGTAGTCGATGCAATTTTTAACTCCTCACCGACAAGTACTAAAACAAATAAACACTTAATAACCACTACATCCGAGGCATCTTTTAAATAATGGCTCCAATCAACTTCAGCCATTAACATGTTATTATTTATAAAATGCACTCTCATGATTTCAATAGAATTTTCGTCTGTTTGTTCAATACTTAGCTGCTCGGTTAATTCCTCTTTTAAGTAACTTTGCAAGTCGCCGGGAATTGTAAATTCTTTAATTTGTTTATTTAATATATTAAATATAAATGTGTTCGGGATATAATGCATATTACAAAGAGCTGTAGCATTTGACTCCCTAAAGGACTTAGAATAAAAAGAAAAAAAATCTAAAACTTTCTGTTGCATAATCTTATCTAACCCAAAAGCTATAATTACTACCTTAAGTTGAAGATGGTTAATTCGCAATATGATTTAGGGGTATATAATACAACTTTAAGTATAAATTATTGGGTAAAATTAACTTTTTATTAACTTTTTACAAATGCGCTTGAAAACTAACATAATATTTTTTGACGTTTATAAATAAATATTTTGCAGAAAAACATTAAAATAGAAAAAGTGAAAGCTCATAAGTAATACTATTAATATCATTATCTTCAATCGAAGGGTTGGGAAAGGGGGAAGATTTTAATAATACCTGCTTAATAAAATTATTTATTACTTCTTCATGTATAGTTAATATCTTATATCCGATCAAATTTCCTGATTTATCAATTTTTATTCTTATATCCACTTTTTCATCAGAAGGGATATTTTCAGGTAAATTAATAAGGTTATTATGAATATGTGCCGAAAGAGTTATACCATAAGAATTTTTAGAATCTATTTTTCTCTGCTGTTCTATAACCTCTTTATTTGCGCTATTTCGCAATGGTTTTCCTATTAAAATATTTCTTATTTCTCTCATACTAGATTGCACTTGATGAACTCTAAGTTCTTGTTGAGGATTTTTGTTCTCTCCGGTTTGCTTAATATCCGAATCTATTAAATTAATATTTATAACGGTTACGATATTTCTCTGGGGTTGGATTTTTTCAATAAATAGCTGATTATAAAATACAAAGCATAAAACTATAAAAATATGTAAAAGTAACGAAATAAAGAAGCTTAGTATAGCGAATTGATCAATATATACACTCTCCTTATCTTGCACTTTTTTTACTCTTTTTTTAATCCTAACAGTGAACCGTAACGTTTCTTAGTTAAACTTAGGGATATCCCTATAATTATGGCAAAAGAAAGCACTGATGAACCGCCATAACTGATAAACGGCAGCGTCATTCCCTTAGTCGGGAATAAATGCAATGTAACACCGATATTAAAAATAGACTGTAAAGCAAAATACATTAGTAATCCTGCAGTAGAATATATATAAAACAAATTATTATCTTTTATAATTTTAAGGAACCCACGCAATACAATCAGGAAAAACAATAAAATTATTACCGAAGTGAATATAGCCCCTAACTCTTCACCTGAAACTGCAAAAATAAAATCAGTATGCGAGTCCGGTAAAACATTCTTTATCGTCCCCTCTCCGGGGCCTTTACCGAACAACCCTCCGTTTAGGTAAGCTTCTAACGATTTCTCCACCTGATAATTCTCATTTTCTTTCGGGTTTAAAAAACTATCTATTCTACGTGCAACGTGAGGCAGAAACAGATAAGCACCAAATGCTCCGAAAATTGTAAGCCCTCCCGTTACTATTATCCAAACGATCGGAAGCCCAGCAATAAAAAATTGAGTAGCCGTTACAGCCGTGATCGAAATAGTCATTCCTATATCAGGTTGCAATATCAAAAGAATAGCAATCACTAGGTAGAGGAATGAACAAATGGTAAAGCCCGGTAGATTGGATGTGGTATAGCGCTCAGATAGTATTAAGCCGGTTATTACCGCAAAAAATGGTTTTATAAACTCTGAAGGCTGCAAGGAAAACCCTTGGATTGTTATCCATCTCTTCGCGCCTTTAGCTTCATCTCCGATAAATAATACTGCTACCATTAAAGTAAGGAATATTAAGAAACCAAAGAGTGAAAATCTTTTTATAGTTTTTTCCGAGAAGGTCGAGATTAATAATATTAAGCTAACTGCCAGCAATAAAAAAATAAACTGCCTTTTTACAAAATAAAACGAGCTTAGGCCTAATCTCTCGGCCACAGCCGGGCTTGCAGTAGTAATTAGCATAGCACCAATGGAAATTACCATCAGCACGAATATAAGAAAGACTGAGTCAATCGCCCACCACCATCTTTTAAAAAAACCACTTCCCCTTCGTTCAACCATATTCTTTTACTTATAACCCTATTTTGAAAACATACCTTGTAGGAACTTGCCGCCACTTATAATACCTTCCATATCAATCCCATGGCCAAGCTTTTGCCTAAGTAAAGTTTTACACTCTACATTTAAATCATTTAACGTATGCTGAGCTAAGGTCATCATAGAGGCGGGTAATACTTGATCTTCCGCTCCATGTACTAACATAATACTCGGGCTGGATTTTATTTCATTTTTTAATAAATGCGGGCTGAGTAGCATTCCTGAATAACCCAGTACTGCTCTCACCGATGTCTCCCGTCTTAATGCAGTATGCAAAGACATCATAGTTCCTTGCGAAAACCCTAATAATACAACCTGAGAAGGAGTAAGTTTAAATTTAGCAGCCTGTTCATCTATAAAGCTGTTCAAGATTTTTTCCGCTGCTCTTGCACCCTTAGTCATAAACTCATCGTCACGTTGAGTTAAGCTAAACCACTGGAAAGCAGCCCCGCCTCCTTCAAAAAGATGGGGCGCATTAGGCGAGATAAAATGCGCATGGGGTAAATATTCCGCAAGCTCAGGGGCAAGAGATATTAGATCGGAAGCATTGGATCCGTAACCATGCAGCATAATTACTAACTGCTCGGGAGCCGGACTTTTATTGCTTAAATATTCCAAGTATTCAAGTGTCATCTCTCACTTACCATCTAATCATATTAAAATTTTATTAATACCTAGCATTAAAAACCTATTTATATTACTGATATTTCTATAAATAATATTTTTTCATTTTAAGCTTCTTCAAGAATATCAGGGTAAAAACTATAAAACAAATCTTTAAATAATATATTCTTAAGTTTATACACATACTTTCATATTGCTTTTTAAATCACTTTTGGCAATATTTTTTTATAAGCTTTTTACTGAATACATATTAATATAATAGCTTTTTAAAGTAATTTTATTAGTATGTTTAAACTTAATATTAGTGATGAGATTTTTAAATAATGCTTTATTATCTTGCAAACTTACTTATAAATTACTATCCCATGTTAAATGTTTTTAAATATTTAACCTTTAGAAGCGGCGGAGCTATAGCTACGGCTTTATTAGTAAGTTTTTTATTAGGTAATAAAATTATAAACTGGCTGAAATCTATACAGGAAGGCGGCCAACCGATTCGAACCGATGGTCCGGAATCACATCTAATTACCAAAAAAGGAACACCCACTATGGGAGGGGTTCTAATTATTTTAAGTATTACTTTTTCAGTTTTATTATGGGCTGATCTTAGCAATCCTTATATTTGGGTAACGTTGTTCATCACTATTTCTTATGGAGTTCTTGGCTTTTTAGATGATTACCTAAAGATTAAATATAAAAACTCCAAAGGTGTTTCGGGGAAAATAAAATTATTTTGGCAATTTAGCTTAGCATTGATTGCAGGTATTATGGTTTCCTATATTGCTGAGCCTCAGCATGTACGCTTGCTGACTTTTCCGTTTTTTAAGCATCTTGTTTCGGACTTAGGATGGTTCTATTTTGTCTTTATTGCGATTGTAATGACGGGAGCTTCTAATGCGGTAAATTTGACCGATGGCTTGGATGGATTGGCAATAGGTCCGATAATGGTGGTTTCTGCATGTTTTGCACTTATCAGCTATTTAGCGGGGAACGTTAATTTTGCTAATTATCTCCAAATCCATTATATATCGCACTCCGGTGAGCTTGCAGTATTTTGTGCTGCAATGATAGGAGCAGGACTAGGGTTTTTATGGTATAATGCTCCTCCCGCTCAAGTATTCATGGGGGATGTAGGAAGCTTATCTTTGGGCGGAGCAATCGGGGTAATAAGTGTAATTACAAAACATGAGATAGTGCTATTTATTACGGGCGGGTTATTTGTTATTGAAGCTATCTCCGTAATTTTACAAGTCGGCTCTTTCAAACTTAGAGGTAAACGTATATTTAAAATGGCACCAATACATCATCATTATGAAAAATTAGGTTGGCCGGAAACAAAAATAGTTATGCGTTTTTGGATAATCTCTATAATTTTTGCTTTAATTGGTTTATCAACATTAAAACTTAGATAGGGTTATGATTCCGATAAATAAATTTAGATATCAAGAAGTCATACTTCTGGGATTAGGACGTTCAGGACTTCCGGCATTGCATTCATTACTTTGCGGGAAAACCAAAGTTATAGCAATTGATGATAATTTACAGAATGTGAATATCGGCGGCTTAGCCGGAATGCTGCATCAACAGGCAATATCCGAAAGAAATTTAATAGTTAATCCCAGTATTGACCAAATCAATTTTAAAAATATCAGTGCTGTTATTGCAAGCCCGGGTATACCTTTAACTTACCCTAAACCCCATCCAATAATTGAAAAAGCTAAACAGCTGAATATACCGATCACTTCTGATATTGAATTATTATATGAGACTTGCACCAAGTCAAAATATATCGCAATAACCGGTACAAACGGTAAATCTACTACCACTGTCTTAATTGGACATATTTTGAAATATGCTAAGCAAGTTGTACAAGTAGGAGGCAATATCGGAGTTGGGGCATTGCAGTTAGAACCTCTAGACAGTAATGGAATATATGTACTGGAAACTTCTTCTTTTCAACTTGCTTTACTCAATAAAGTTAAATTTGATATTGCTGTATTTCTTAACCTCACTCCTGATCATTTGGATCGCCATAGGGATTTTGATTCTTATAAAGCAGCTAAGCTTAAAATTTTTGAAAATCAAAAATCTGATGATTATGCGATTGTTTCAATAGATACATTAGAAATGCAAAAAATATTCGATTACTTAGCTAAATACGGCAAACAAAAGATTATCCCCCTTTCAATACAAAAAATTACCGAGAATGGGGTAAGTATAATAGATGGTGTAATTTATGATAATATAACCCCTAATGTTCAAAAAGAATTTGAAATTAAAGAATTAAAAAGATTACCGGGAGAACATAATGCCCAAAATATTGCAGCAGCATATGCGGCGGCCAAAATTAACGGTGTTAAAGAGGAAATTATAGTAGAGGCAATAAAATCTTTTAAAGGCTTGGAACATAGAATTGAGTTAGTACTTGAAAAAGGAGAGCTTAAATTTATTAATGACAGCAAAGGCACCAATACCGATGCCACCCAAAATGCTCTTAAAGCTTTTAATAATATTTATTGGATTGCCGGCGGTATTTCCAAAGACCAAGGAATTGAATGTTTATCACATTTATTTGATAGGTTGAAACATGTATACTTAATAGGTGCTGCAGCCCCGAAATTTGCCGAGGTATTTAAAAAATATAATATACCTTATACATGTGCCGGCACTTTGAAAAAGTCTTTAGAATTGATTAAAGAGAGCAATATTAATTCCGGAGTAGTGTTACTCTCTCCGGCTTGCGCTTCATTGGATCAATGGAAAGATTATGAGCAAAGGGGTAATAGTTTTAAGGAAATAGTCAAGGAAATGTGGAATGACTAAAAACCAATTAGAACTATATTTAAGAATAGCTAATTCCTTCTTTGTAAATAGCTGCTATGCTAATCGGTAATAATTACCGTTAATTCTTATTATTACGAATCGGTGTAAAGACATCAGATAAAAGAAATCTTAACTTCTCAGCTTCCACTTTATCTATATAAACCTTGATTACTATAAATTATATTGCTCCATAAAACATTACCGCTTAATGCATCAATAATACCGATTAAAAGATAGGAGGTATCATCATTTTCCATGGCAGCACTTGAATTAGTAAGTACACTTATTACGAAATCACGAGCTCTAGCGCCATTAGTTTTAACCGCTGCCTCATATTCTATAAAAAGTAGTAAATTACTATCGATTTTTTTTCGAAAACAGTTGCAGGTATACCTAAGTTTTCAGATATGGAGAATGCCTTTTCCTCTTCCCATAAAACACGTGCATAAAGCTTACCCTTTGCTGTATTAAAAGATTGCTGCAATCGTGCAAAATCTTCAGATAATTGTTGTTCCCATATCTCTCTTCTATGTAACTTTTTAACTCTGAACCCTTTATCTTGAATAGCCTTTACCACTTCTTCCTTAATTATATTTTCAAGATAATCTTCATAGTCATGCATGCGCTTTTTCTTACCTACCACATCAACCATATTAACTTCAACTTTAGGAGGTAGAACCACTACATCATTATACTCCTTAATTTTACTTTCAAAATCCGGAGAATGGCGCTCTTTTGTAACTTTTGCACAACCTGAAGCAGTTATAATTACTAAAATTAAAGGTAATATAAGTAAAAAACGCATATCAAAAAATCTCAATATTATTTTAGTTAATTATAGAGCCGGTGTAATTCGTGCACCGGAATTTGAAAAAATGATATACACCTTTTGCCCTTCTTGGAGAAGAGGAACATTGCTCTGAACAACGGCAATTAATCCGCTGGTTGTGGCAGTAGAAATTGCATTTCTCATTGCAGAACTACCTTCGTAGTAAACATTTTTAAGTTTAGATATATCAACTTTTACAATATACTCACTGCCGTTAGCCTGGCTCAATTTATCCTGAATAAGTGCTCCGACTGCTGCACCTGCAATTGCTACACCGACTATAGCTGCACCCTGACCGGTACCGGCACCCATTCCTGCACCTGCAGCTGCACCCATAGCACCGCCTCCTGCGATACCTATAACATTATCCGATAGCTTTTCCGAGCCTTTTATAACAACCGGACGCACTGAAACAATCTGACCTTCAAGGGTTAAATTTAACCTTGAATCACTGGTATATACATGACTTGAAAGATCAGGCGCACACCCGTTGAGCAAACTAACTAATGTAATAAATAGTACTGTTTTTAAAAATGGAGTTTTCATATTTGTAATTATAAACAAAAATTTTAAAATTGGTATAAATTATATATTATTTAATATCTTTTTCAATTAAACTTTATTAACTTCTATAAAAACCTTATATTAAGTGGCCAACTAACTTAAATATTATTACTTATAACTTCCCGTTCCGATATATAATTTATTACATCTTCTCTGATATTAAAAGTCGCTAAATCAGTTTTAATATCCAGTGCAAAGTTATTTTCAGCTATGATTCTTACTACTCCGTTTGCTGCCCTACGTAGTGCAAACGGATCTTTTGAACCGGTAGGCTTAATATTAATTGCAAACATTTGATTCAAAGTATCAAGCTTATCCGCTAGAGCTACAATTGCCGCGACTTTATTAGTCGGAACATAATCATTAGGTCCTAAAGGCTTATAATGATCTCTTATTGTAATTGCTATATCTTCATCTTCTCTATCATTTAGTGCATAATAATAACCCATAATTCCCTGCAGTTCAGGAAATTCTCCTACCATTTCAGTTATAAGATCAGCTTTCATTAAACTAACCGCTCTTAAAACTTTTGCAGTATCAATTTGTAACCTCTGTGATAATTTTTCAGCGATAGCTTTTACGCTTTCTACCTTATCATAAACACTTCCGATTTCTTTATGAAAAGTTAAAGCCTTAAGCTGCTCAATTCTTTTTTCTAACTTTATTTTTTTATCATTTTCATAAAAGAATAAGGCATCAAATAGCCTCGCGCCTAGCACAGTCTGGTTGCCATGAATGATTTCTTTTCCTTGATCTTGTCCGATAGTATTTGAAACAATAATGAAGTAGGGAGCTAATTTTCCGGAAGTACTATTTCTCAGCATCAAATAACGCTGATTATTTCTAAGCGTGGTAATTAATACTTCTTCAGGCAGGGTCATAAATTTTTCATCAATCTGCCCCAAATAAACTACAGGATATTCAACTAAATTTACTACTTCATTTAAAAGCTCATTATCCTCAATAATGCTTAGATTTTTCCCGGATATGGCTTTTCGGATTTCCTGTTGTATAATTTCTTTTCTGTTTAATGCATCTAAAATTATAAAATTTTCTTTAAGTAATGTACTATACTCTATAAGACTTGCCGAGTTAACTGTGATTTCCTTACCCGAGAGGAATCTATGCCCGTAAGTTTTATTTGAGGCAATTATATGACCGAATTTAACCGGTAGTACCTCATTATCGAGAAAACAAACTATTGAATGCAGCGGCCTTACCCACCTGATATCATAATCCCCCCATCTCATTGATTTTGGCCATATAGCTTGATTTAAGCTAACTTCAACAGTTTCTTTGAGTACTGACTTTAAATCGCTTTGATTCCGTTTTAATTTATAAAAATAACATCCTTCCCTTAATTCCAACTCTGATTTGTCAGAAAGATTATATTTCCTCATGAAACCGTCTAAAGCCGCCTCAGGCGCACTTTCTTTAGGTCCTTTTACTTCCTCTGTCTGCTCTGCTACTTCAGTTGATAATCCGTTAATATGTATACAAATCCTTCTTGGAGTATAAAAAGATTTTGATTCAACTTTTTGCCCTAATTTATCGACTATATTCTTTTCTAAAGCAGCAGTAAAGGCAGCAAGCATTTTAGCCGGCATTTCTTCAGAAAATAATTCTAATAAAAAATCACTCATATAATTTCAATTTATTTTATTTGAATAAGAACATTAGCACAAATGCACTAATAATGGATTAAAAATTTAATGCTTCCGCCACTTTAAAGGCTCTTCTATGCCAATTTACATTATGAATTCTTAAATAGTCCGCTTGAGTTCTTAGGTAAAGTGACGCGGTTAAAGTTTCTAAATCCCTTTCTTGGGGGGGATAATCCGAAACAAGCTCTAAGAAAGATTTGCGGGAATGCCCGATTAGGATCTCAGTACCGAATTTCCTAAACCTTTCTAAATTTTTTAATACTTCAAAAGATTGTTTAGGGTTAGTACCGAAGCCGATTCCCGGATCTATAATCAGCTGATCTAATGCAATACCATATTTTAAACATGCTTCAACTTTCTTTTCAAAACCATATTCAATTTCATTTATATTATTTACTCTGACATTTTTATCTGCAGGTACAACTAAACTATACATTAAAATATATTTTACTTTACTTTCGGCAACTAGCTTCAGCATATTATCATTTAAACCGAAGGATACATCGTTAATTATCTCGGCACCGTATGCTATTGCCTTCTCAGCCGTTTGATAGTTATATGTATCAACACTTATCGGTTTTTTATCTAAGCATTTTAAAATCGGCTCGAGTATTTTCCATTCATCCTGATGGGTAACGAGCTCTGCACCATATGTAGTCGAAGCTGCTCCGATATCAACAATATCCGCACCTTCCTCAAAAAGTGTGCAAAGACGGTTTACAGCGTCCTGTGGTACAGCGTATTTCCCGCCATCCGAGAAAGAGTTTAAAGTAACGTTCAGGATTCCAACTAGCTTAGCCATTTATTAATTCTAATTTAGTTTTTTTGACCTTCGATATTTGGTTAAGATGTAGCTTTTTTAAAGCATAGTGTAAAGGCTTATTTGTAATAGGATGAATTAGATTTGCTTCAATTTCGCATGCAGGAACTAAAACGAATTCTCTCTCTAACATACCCGGATGCGGAATATTAATTTTATTATCATTTATTATATAATTATCAGCGAGTAAAATATCAATATCAATCACCCTAGGAGACCACCTAGGTGTGGCTAAGTCTCTTCCTAAATCTGCCTCAATTTGTTTACATACTCCAAGCATACGAAAAGGATCCAAATCAGAAAAACCGCTTAGGCATAAATTCAAAAAATCTTTATCCCATTCAGGGTTATAGCCCTCAAGTAACAGGGCTTTAGTCTCATAAACCGAGGAAATTTTTAATTCTTTTAAAAATGCAAGTTTATTTACTGCTTGTGACAGATAAGAAATTCTATCAAAAAGGTTGGAACCTAAGCTAAAAAGATACTTCATAAAAAAATGCTTTTTTGCTTATTATAATAAATACTATTATTATGATCCAGTTTTAAAATGCTTTCAAGATATGAGATTTCCGACTTTGCTTTGCTCAATACTTTCTAAATTAGCAGCGGGCACTGAATCATGCATATTTTTTTGCATAGCAACAAAAAATTGGGTCAGATAATTAGTAACAATACCTGCTTCCTCAAAGTATTTTTCTTTTAAAGTTGCATTTGCTAAAACAATACTATCATAAATAAAGGCCAACCTCTCATCGATATCTTTTAAATGTGCCTGGAGTTCATGGTCTTCCGAAAGGGAAAATACTTTTCTGAATTCCATAATGATTTTTAGGGATTTATCAATTCTATTATATACTTCAAGCCTTCTTTGTGCCAAGGATTGTTTTTGCTTACCGATCTTATCAGCAGAAATTTTCTTTATTTCTTTCAGCTCGTTTATAACGAATTTGCATGTATTACCAACATACTCAAAAGCTCTAATATATATGCTAAATGCATTTATCGGGTTATATAAATTATTACTACCGTAGTTATTTAGTTTATTAGTATATGAGGGGTTTGCATATTTTGTTTCAGATTTGTCTTCATTAATTGCAAATAAATTAATTCCTGAAATCATATTAACTCCCTAATTGGTATTATTATTTAGTTGAATATTGCTGCTGCGCTTCTAAAAACTCTAATGTAGAATTAAGCTCCCTGAACAAGGCTTCGAGCTTACCGTATTTATTCAGTAAAAATTCTCTTTCCTTATCCATAGCTTCATTCTTTTTTTCAATCTCTTTTTTATACTTTTCTACTGAGTCAGTTAATGTTTTTTGAGCTTTGGTAAAAGCTTCTTCTTTATTAAGCTCGCTTATATAATTGCTAATTTTATCACCAAAGCCTTGAGTGATAGAGCTATTAATTGTCTCTACACCATTGCCTGTATAGGAAAAATCAAAATTTTCTAAAATTGTTCCTGCAATTCCTTGTATATTATATCCTTGAGTGACATCGTCAGGATTTTTCAAAGTTAGGGAAGCATTAATTGTAACAGGCGATGAATCGGTCGGCGAGGTATAAGTTACCCGCACTCTATCCTCCGGGGCAGCTCTATTGACATCTATATCAAACTTAAGTGAACTGACATTAATATTAGTTCCCCTTTTCGCACCAATAGATAAATTAGCCGAGTCGGAAGTGAAATTTAATCCGAACAACTTCTTCACATCTTCCATATTGTCCGAAAGTGCGGAATTAAGTTTGTTATCATCCGTCACTAAAACACCTGTATAATTATTTTCTTGAACGACAACATTTTCCTTTTTAACGAATGTTATTCCTATACTTGCAAGAGTGTTATAATCGGGAAGTCCTTCCAAAGCTTGGGTAAGAATATTTTTAACATTGGATTTAATAGTTTTAACTAATGAATCTTTTTTTAAATTTGCAAGTCTAGTAGTTTTTTCATCATTGGTTTCATCTTTATCCGGCTTTTGTGCAGCAATAAAATCCTGCTGTTGGATAAACATTGTAAGTACATTATAATTTTCTACAAATTGAGTGATTGAATCATGAACTGACTTAGTATCAGGGCTAACGCTAACATTAATAATATCCCCTGCTTTAGTCTCTTCCGATAATGTAAAAGTTATATTATCGATAAAATCGGTAATTTTATTTGAAGGCCTGGTTACCGTGATACTTCCGTTATAAACCATGACTGCATCTTGTGCAGCTTGTACGTCTAAGCTAGGGTTATTAGTCGGGTCTTGTGTAAAGACGTTATTTAAAACGTTACTCGGGTCATTCAGGGTATATGCATTTTCCACCCCCGTCAGGTTCGATTCAAGTATAAGCCTATATTGCCCTACGTCGGGCTGTAATATTTTAGCTGAAACATTTGTAGTTGAACTTTTAGCATTAATTTTATCTTGTATAGTGCTTAATGAATCGCCCTCATCCAGAGTTATATCAATTCCGTTAATTTGAAAAATTCCTGCATTGAACTCACCGCTTGAGGGGGTGGTGGGGTCGTTTGTAACTCCGTCTGTCTTTGATGAAAACGCCCAACTTTGCTGTATTTTCGCTTTTGCCGTTTTTTGAACTTCAATACTGAAATTTTCGATCGGCGCGCCGTTTTTTACACTAATTGAAATATAGTTATCAGCCCCGACACCGTTACCCATTGTTGCGGCAACATTTCTCTTGGAGAAAATATCATCCTTGTTACCTGCTGCATTTTTTAATAAACTTGCAGAAGTCTCCAGGTTTTTTACATAAGTGGACAGCTCTTTAAACACTAAAGATTTTTTATTAGTTATTGATAATGAATCTTCAATTTTCTCAATTTCCAATTTTTTCGGAAAAACCGTGCCTTCAATTATTGACTTAACGTCAAGCCCTAGGCTTCCCCCGGTGAGGACTTTTTTTCCTGCAATAGTATCAAAATTCCCTAAACTTAACATTGATCCCATTTTTTCCCTATTTTTAAGTGCCTGAAAAACTAAAATTTATTATAAAAAAAGCCCGGGGAGGCATTGCTCCCCAAGCTTTCTATTTTTAAGTATTAACCAAGTAGCTTTAACAAACTTTGCGGTAAGTTATTTACTTGAGCTAATACTGAAATGCTCGCATTCATCTTAACTTGAGCTAGCCCGAAGTTAGTAGATGATTCGGCAACGTTAGTATCAAGATATACAGCTCTTGCAGCATCAGTATTTTGGAGAGTGGTTGCAATATTTGATGCAGCACTGTCAAACCTTGCTTGTTGTGCACCAATACTAGCTCTCGCTCCTTTTACCTCATCAATTGCCGCATCAATTACTTCCCCGGCCTTTTTTGCACCTTCTTCGGTTGTAATATCCAGAACTTCACCTTTAAATACAGCTTTGGTACTTAAATCACCCAATTCTACATCAATTACCTGGTCGGTTTTAGTTCCGACTTGGAAGCTCATTCCGGCTTGGTTTGCTTTAAATGCTGAAAGTAAATCATTATTTAAGGTGCTTACTTCAGTGTCAGTTATAAACTTAACATCTTTACCCCAAATAATAGAAATCTTCTCATTGCTGTCTGTGGTGTTAATAAGCTCAATTTTTTGTCCTTTAGGTGCGCTTTCAGCTAAATCAGTTTTAGAAAAAGTTCTGCCGTCACTTAAGGTAATACTGAGTTGAGCCTTTTGGTCATTAGTTTCCGTAGAACCGACAACTTTAATATCTGCAACATTAATTGCATCAAAGCTTTTTGAAGTCATACTGATTACAGTATCTTCAATTGAAGTTCCACTTGCATCAAAGGTAGAGATATCTCTATTTTGATAGAAATTAAGCGTAGCTACAGCATCATTAATTCTTTTAGCAAAGTTATCAGCTTCAGCTTGGTTAGCAACAGTAACACCATTGTTAGCAGCTAATTGTAAATCAAACCATCCGCCTTTCCCGTCTAAATCGTTAGATTTCATTCTGATAATATAATCTGCAGTTGGAGCGGTGTCTTTCACTTCTGCTTCATAAGTATAGTCACCGGCTTTTATGCTTAACTTAACTGCATCATCTCCGGTTCTTGTTGCTGTAAAGCCACTTAGCTTACCCATAAAGGAAGCATTATCACTAATATGAGAAACATCAATCCCGTCAGCAGCACCTGCGGTTCCTGCACTAACCGATACGGTTGTAGTATCGATTATTAAGTTTGCACCGTTAACTGTACTTGTCGCACCTTTTGCAGTAGCTCTAATTTGCAGGTTACCGGAATCTAATCTAGCTTCGTAGATATAATTGGCAATATTAGAATCTTCGGAATTATTTAAATATGTTGCAATATTTTTTAAAGTTTCCAAATCGCTTGAAGTACTTCTTAAAATTTGTGATTCAGGAGTTTCCACTTTATTTTTTAAAGTAAGTTTTGTTCCGAATACACTTAATACATCCTCGTTTGCTAAATCAGTTGCATTTACGGTCACCCAGCCTGAAGTTGCAGTAGTTTGAGTTAAGGTCTTAAGAATGTTATCACCAACTGTACCTTGTACACTTACTGAGCTTCTTCCTAAAGAACCGGTTGTAGAACCTGCCGAGTAATAACCGCTTACGGTTCCTGCAGTACCATTAATAACGGTATATGATGTACTTCCTGCTGAAGTAGTCGCCATATATTCAGCTGAGTTTGCTACACCGCCTGCAGTTACTAAAAATGAACCTGCAACACCTTCTTTTTTACTGGTAATAGTTAAAGTATTACCGTTAGCAGTTGCAACCAGATCAGATAGCCTTGCCGCATTTTGCTCAGTCATTGTTGAATGATAATCAGTACCGACGTTATTAATAATGTTAGCAATGGTACTTGCTTTAGTAGTAGTTAATGTTCCGTCAATTACTATATTAGCACCTGTTACAACTGTTGCAGCACCGGTAAAGTCAAAATCAAATGCGACACCATTTATATTTAAAGCTGCTACTGCGTTAGCAGTACCAACGGTTCCGGTAAAAGTTATATTTGCGGAAGCGGTTGCACCTTCACTCGCGGAAGCAGTATTTGATTCTACGCCTTTACCACCGGAAAGAGACCCGTCAAGTAATGCCTTATTGTTGAATGTGCTGGTAACCACAAGACGATCTTGTTCACTTACGAGTTGTTGAAATTCCTCGTTATAATAGCCTCTTTCATTTGATGAAGAGCTTCCCATAGCAGCTTGCATAGTAAGCTCTTTCATTCTTGTTAGGCCATCCAGAATCCCGGTCGCCGCACCGTCAGCCACCCCAAGCACTGCATTTGCTTGCCCTGTCGCCGTTAAAGCAGTTTTAAGTGCAGTCATGTTTATTTTTAAACCGGTACCGACCGATAAACCTGCCGCATCATCTGATGCTTTGGTAATTCTTTCTCCTGTTGATAATTGCTTAGCGGCTTTTGCGATTGCGCTGCTGGTTTTGCCTATTGTTGCGCCCGTAGTGTTCGCAATTAAATTTGAACTGATTGAAGTTGTCATAATTTTTTTCCTACTTGGATTTTTTTGATTGAGACTAATGTCTCTGTAGTAGATAAAGATTGAATCTATATTAAAACTTTACCTAATAATTTAATGTTAAATCTAAAATGAATTCATGGCAATACCTTTTTATCAATTATTATAAAAGCCCAGGAAGCTTTCTTAACTTTTATTTAATATACAAAATGGTATATATATTATATTCTTACTGCTCTTTATCACTAATTGTGATCCTTCTGTTTAAAAAGAATACATCGTTTTTAACGGAAGCTTTCAGTTTTATTTCCCATTGCCCTTGAAGAGGAAGTTGAACTGTTTTTGAGTATCTACCGGAGGAAATTTCCTCCAACTTCACAACCATATCATACTTATCATTTACGGGGCGCATAATTCGTACTTCAACTTCCCCACCTTTAACCGGACGATATTTCTTATCAAAAAGAGTAAAATCAAGTTCGATTAAGTTTTTTCCAACCAAATAATATCTGAGGTTACCGATCCACCCCAGTTTCTTTTGTGCTTCGTTTTCCTTGATTACTTGGTTATAATCCAACCCTTTTTGGTAAGCGTTCTCCGTAATAATCCCATTGTAGGAATTTTTGGAAATGTAAATAAAGATTGAGTCTAAGGTCACATAAAGAAGTATGAAGGCAATAAATAAATATGGTATTATAGATTTTTTGGTTTCCATAGCATGCTCTTTTAAAATATGGCGCACCAAGATGCTTAAATATAGGAAATACTACATGCATAATATAAAAGCAATATTTTGCTGATTAAATTTTTAGGCTGACTTACTTAGCAACCGATTATTTTTATATAACAGCCGGTTGCTAAATAGTATTATCAGAGAATTTAATACTCAAAATCGATATATACGGCATTATCCACCGGAACCGCTCCGTCAAAGGTGTTATCGCTTAAATTTTCGTCTTTAAAAGATATGCCCTCAAGTAATGCCTTATTGTTGAATACCCTAGTACTTACAAGGTGTTCTTGTTCTAATTTAAATCCCTGATAGCAACAAGCGCTTATAGTTCCTGCAGCAGTATTATTAACAGTATATAATACACTTCCCGCTGAAGTAGACACCATGTATTCAGCTGAGTTTGCTACACCGCCTGCAGTTACTAAAAACAACCCTGCAACACCCTCTTTTTTGCTGTTAATAGTTAAAGTGTTACCATTAACAGCTGCAACCAGATCAGATAGCCTTGCTGCATTTTGCTCAGTCATTGTTGAATGATAATCAGCACCGACATTGTTAATAATGTCAGCAATGGCACTTGCTTTAGTAGTAGTTAAATCTCCGTCTATTATTATATTGGCACCGGTTACCACGGTTGAACCACCAAAGTCAAAATCAAAAATGACTCCATTTATGTTTAAAGCAGCTGTAGCATCATTTGTACCTGCTGTAGCTTGTAAAAGTTATATTTGCAGAAACAGTCTTTACAAGGCGTTCTTGTTCATCTACAAGCTGTTCAAATTTATTGTGGTAATACCATCTTCCATTTGGTGAAGAACTTCCCATAGCAGCTTGCATAGTAAGCTCTTTCATTCTTATTAGGCCATCCAGAATACCTGATGCTGAACGATCAGGCACTCCAAGCACCGTGGCTAAACCTTCCAGAATACCTGATGCTGAACGATCAGGCACTCCAAGCACCACATTCTCATTCTCAATTTCCATTGCCGCCGAATCATAAATAAACTTCTTTATATTTATTTGGGAACGTAACGCCTTTACTCTTTCAATCGCCGCATCAATTGCTTCTCCGGTCTTTTTTGCAACTTCTTCGTTTGAAAGATCCCATACAAAATCGGAAATAACCCACTTAAATTCTATAGGGGGATGGATTTCCTTCCCACTTAAAACACTACCGGATTGGTCTTGATTATTATCAATTTTTGCAGAATTGATAATGTTAGTGTTCGATGAAAAACTAATTGAAGTTGTCATACTTATTTCCCCCTTAATATTTATATAAACGACTCTCTTTTAAGTAGTTATTTTATGTATTTAATAAGAACCTAATGTTTTGAGACTAACTATAAATTATGCTCGAAACAAGATTTATCATTATAAAATATTTTTTAAGAATAGCTTTAGGCGTTCACTCTTAGGGTTGTTGAATATTTCATAGGTAAGGGCATCTTCCAAGATTTTGCCCCCGTCGATAAATATAACCCGATCGGAAATCTCTTTAGCGAACAGCATCTCGTGGGTTACTATAATAAGCGTAATATTAGTGTGCGCGAGTTGTTTTATGGTTTCTAAAACTTCCTTAACGTTTTCGGGGTCAAGTGCTGAAGTCGGCTCATCGAAAAGCAGGATTTCCGGTTCCATACATAATGTTCTTGCAATTGCCGCCCTTTGCTTTTGACCGCCCGAGAGAGCGGAAGGGTATTTATCCGCCGAAGTTTCCAGCCCGACTTTTTTAAGTAGCTCTATTGCTTTATCCTCTGCTTCCCGCTTACTTTTCTTCAAAATTTTAACCGGTGCGTAGGTCAAATTTTGTAACACGGTCATATTAGGAAAAAGGCAAAAGTTTTGAAATACCATACCTATGCTATGTTTTTTATTATTCGCAGCCACTTTGATTTCACCTTGGGTATAACCCTCCAAGCCTGCTATACATCTTAAAATAGTTGATTTACCGCTTCCCGATGAGCCGATGATAGAAATAACTTCTCCTCTGCTAACTTTAAAGTTTATCCCGTCTAATATTTTGTGGTCGCCAAAATATTTAGTTAAATTATTTATACTTAGCATGTAATCTCGTCTCTAAAATTTTAGCAAAATAAGTTAAAGTAATTACCAGTATATAGTAGCAGATCCCGGCAACAACAAGCGGAGCAAAATAGGTATACTGCTCAGCTGCAACTACTTGCGCTCTTCTCATCAGGTCTGCCTCCCCGATTATCGCAATAATTGATGATTCTTTAATCATACCGGCTACTTCGTTAATAAGTGCAGGTAATATATTTTTTAATGCCTGAGGTAAAATTATATCTTTCATCATAAAGAAATAAGGTATATTTAAAACTCCGGCTGCCTCAAATTGCCCCTTGTCGATTGCTTGAACCCCGGCTCTGATTATATTGCATATATAAGCACTTGAATTAATAGAAAAGGCAATAACTCCGGAAGCAAACGCCGATATCTTATACCCGGTAAGGGCAGGCACGGCAAAATAGACAATGCTTAATTGCAGTAGAAGGGGGGTACCTCTTATTATTGAAACATAAAGCTTCACAGGAAAAGAGAGCACTTTATTTTCACTTAAAATAACAAATGCGAATATAATCCCGAGGAAAAACCCGATAAACACTGAGGTAAGTGAATACTGTAAAGTAATAGTTATTCCTTCAACAATATATAACACCCACTGAAAATCATAATTAGTCATAAATTTTTACTCTTTACTTTCAACAATCCATTTTTGTTCTAAGCTTCTTAACTTGCCTTCTTTTTCAAGATTATCCAAAGCATAGTTAAAAGCTTTTGTAAGTTCTGACTTTAGGGGTAAGACAACTGCATTGCCGCCTATAAAATCTTCAATAACTTTAGATTTTAAGTTCGGGTTTTTGGAGATTATTTTTCTTGCAATTTCCGCATCTAATAAAACTCCGTCTATTCTTCCGATTTTTAATTCTTCAATTAATGCAGGAACTCTGGCAATAGATAAGATTTCCAATGATGGTATGCCCGCTTGTTTTTTCTTTAAGTAAGTTTCCATAGTTGAACCCATCTGTACTCCGATTTTTTTATTTTCAAATCGGGATACTGCTTCCGTGTCTTTCGAGTCAAGAGTTAAGATTTCTATTTTAGCCTGGTAATATAATTTAGTGAAATCTACATTTCTGGCACGTTCGGGAGAAGGCGACATAGCTGAAATAATAAAATCTATTTGCTTGCTATTTAACGCAGGGATTAAGGAACCGAAATCCATGTCTTTAATCTCAAGCTTAAAATCAAGTTCATTTGCAAGCATATATGCTAAATCAATATCAAACCCTTGCGGCTTACCCAAATGCATAAATTCGAAAGGCGGATAGTCTAAAGATACTCCCATAACTAATGTTTTTTTTATATCCTTATCTATATTATCATGCTTAGCAAATGGGTTTAAACACATTATAAGCGTAATTGATAATAGACCTAAAACTAATATTACAAGCTTCTTTTTCATTTTTGTTCTCGACTTTTCTTTAGCTGATATGTTAATCTATTATGCATACATATGCAACATATAACTTCATAATCTATGATTGAAGAGCTGATCTTAGAGATTATAAAAAATGAGAAAATTTCTAGCCAGGAAGCTTTAGTGCTTAGGGTAGAAGAGTTGTCGCAAGAACACGTAGAGCAATCTACACTATCCAGAAAATTAAAGAAGCTGAATATTGAAAAAGAGAACGGCATTTACAAATTAAAAGAGAAAAAAAACTTTTTCTCTAGGCAAGTTATTAAATATATTAATATTTCGGAGCCCAATCTTCTTATAGTCAAGACTATTCCGGGTGTTGCCAATTCAATAGCTATTATAATTGATAATGAAATCGAAGCTAAATCCCGGCTGGCATCAGAAATAGCAGGCACTATAGCCGGAGATGATACAATTTTTATAGCAGTAAAGAATCCTAATAAATTACATCTAGCCAGAAAACAAGTTGAAGAGCTCATAATGTAAGTTTATAAGGGAATAATTTTATCTCCCAAATCGCAAAAATTTTTAAGTGTAAGATTCTCCGGCCTTGCAAGCGGATTAATGTTTAACTCCTCAAGCACTGATTCCAGGTTCTGAACTTTATTCTTTAATATAGATCTGACCATTTTTCTACGTTGACCAAATAAGATTTGAGTCATTTTCTCTACTTTACTAATATTTGCATTATAAAGAGGTTCTTTTCTCGGGGTTATAGTTACTATACTTGAAGTTACTTTAGGAGGAGGATAAAAATGATGTGCTTCAACATCGAACTTTTTCTCAACTTCACATAACAATTGGCATATAATTGAGAGCCTCCCGTAATGCGTAGTTGAAGGCATTGCCGACATTCTTTCCACTACTTCCTTCTGCAACATTACCGTGATAGACTCAAATAAATTTGTTTTTGTAATCCACTTTAATACTAACTCGGTACCGATATTATATGGAAGATTGGCGATCACCTTAGCAGGATAGTCAATTACCTCCTCTTCCTTAATTTTGAGAGCATCTCCTTGCACTACCTTTAAACGCTCAACATTTGCAGCAATTAGAGTTTCTAAAGCTTTAATACAGTTTACATCCATTTCAACGGCAACAATTTTTTCAGCATTACTTGCTAATAATGATCTGGTTAAAGTACCAGCTCCCGAACCTATTTCGAGTACATTAATCCCTTTTAAATTTCCGGCCGATAAAACTATTCTATCAGTGATATCAGTATCAAGTATAAAATTTTGCCCAAGCTTTTTGTTTGGTGTTAATCTATATCTTTTAATTATTTCACTAATTGAAGGCAGTATATTTGAAATTTTATCCATAGATTATTGCTTTGAATTTGCAACTAATATATCTTGCTTCTTATAAATTAACAGGAGTTTTTTATGTCTCTTATTCCATTTGATCAAAGGGAAGGTTTTATTTGGTTTGACGGCGATTTTGTCGAATGGAAAGATGCTAAAATTCACATTCTTACTCATGGATTGCATTACGGCTGTACCGTTTTTGAAGGTATTAGAGTTTATAATTATAAACCCTTTAAACTAAGGGAGCATCAGCAAAGGTTAATTAATTCGGCAAAACTTGTCGGGTATAATCTACCGTTTACACTGGAAGAGCTGGAGCTCGCTGCAATTAACGTAGTCAAAAAACAAAATATTAAAGATGGGTATTTAAGACCGGTCGCATGGCTCGGCAGTGAGACTATGCTAATTTCAGGAAATAATTGCAAAGTGCATACTGCAATTGCGGGATGGGAAACTTTTGAACAATCTAGAACAACTATACGAGAAAGAGGAGCAAGGGTTGTAATAAGCAATTGGATAAAGCCTCCGGCCGATTGTACGCCTTTTAAAAGCAAAGCATCAGGAATATATATGATTGCAACCATGGTAAAAAATGAAGCTACCGCAAAAGGATTTGATGATGCCCTCATGCTTGATATAAACCAAAATATTACTGAAGCAACTACTTCAAATTTTTTCATTATTACAGGTAACAAACTTTTAACCCCGATCCCAGATTGTTTTTTAAACGGAATTACCAGGCAAACTGTAATTGAAATTGCTAAGACTAATGGTATGGAGGTAATAGAGAAATATATAAAAATTGAAGATTTAAATGAAGCTGAGGCAGCATTTTTTACAGGCACGGCTATTGAGATAATGCCGATCGGGCAAATTGCAGCAACTAAAGCCACCTATGGTTTTGATATAAAAAACCACAAACTTAAACTTTTAATGGAAGCTTACAGCAAGTTGGTTAATGCTTAGGCTAACAATAATCCGAACACATTACCGGTAAATTATTTACGGTTTTCTAACAAATGATTAACAAAGTTAATTAGTTGTTAAAATTATAATTTTTTGCTAAATATAACAATACTTACTTTATTTGAAATTAACAATGCAGCGTTTAATATTATTTTTTATCGGTTTAATACTCTTTACCTATAAAATAAGTTACGGAAATACTTACGTAAGCTCCCAAAATAAACCGGTATATATAGAATATACCGATCTCTTTTACAATGATGCCGATGAGGTCATTATTTTTAAGGGAGATGTTATAGTTGTACAAGGCAATGAAGTCTTAACAGCTGAAGAAATGCATTACCATAAGGCTGAAGATAAATATTACGCTAAAGGAAATATTGCCATTCTTAAAGAGGACGGCAGCGTTTATTTTGCCGACATTTTAAATCTTGATAGGTTTTTATATAAAGGAAGAGCCTTAAATTTTAAAGGAAGACTTACTGAAAACGGTTTAATATCTGCATCAGAAGTAGAGATTTTCAGTAAAACTAAGATGCAAATGGGCAACGTAGTCTTCTCAACCTGCCGGATATGTGAAAACAATATGTTTCCCAATATACCCTTATGGCAAATTAGGGCAAAAGAAGCCTTAATTGACCGAGATAAAGAATCTATCACTTATAAACATGCAAGATTAGAAGCTTTTGGAACTCCGATTGCATATACGCCTTATATTGTCACTCCTACTCCGGGAGCCAAACGTAAGAGCGGGTTCTTATCACCAAATTTCGCTTGGACAAATGACTTCGGTTACAGCATAAAAACTCCTTATTACTGGAACATAGCCCCTAACATGGATGCAACTACATCAGTCAGGCTGTTTACAAAAGATCAACCATTACTGGAAGGAAATTTCAGGCACTTAACCAATCATGGTGAATACCTCTTAGAAGGTAGCATGATTGATACTAAGAAAGTTCTAAAAGACGGTACAGTGGTTGAAAACAGTAAACAAGTGAGAGGCCATATTAACTTCGAATCTCTCTTTACTTTAGAAAATACTATGTTTGATAGTTATATCGGTCTTAATTTAATGAGAGTATATGATAAGAGTAAAACATATCTTAAAAAGTATAAAATCAGCCAAGAAGATATCTTAACTACCAATGGGTTTGTTAGGAACTTTTGGGATAATAATTATTTATTTTTAGATACTCTATACTTCCAAAATTTAAATACAGCTTATACTGACGCGGATTGGAAAACAGCTCCTAGAGTCGTTCCTTGGTTGAGAGGTTATTTTGATAAAGACTTAGAGTATAATAACTCAAAAATTTATTTTGATATTGATGCTTTAAATTTACATAGAAATACCGGCATAAAATATCAAAGGTTATCTTCTACAGTAGGATACAAAGTCCCTTTTGTTTTACCCTACGGGCAGTTATTACAAATAGGCGGAAGCATTAGAGGTGATTATTATCAAGTACACCAAAGTAATAACTCTAAAAAAGTTACCGGCGATAAACCGGTAGGTAACACCACAACGGCTTATCCTCAATTTGATATTGAATGGAGATTACCTCTTATAAACCATACTAATTTCGGAACAATAACTCTTGAACCGATTGCAAATCTCATAGTTGCTCGTGATCATAAACCGTCATATATAATTCCTAATGAGGATAGCCAGTTTTTTGAAATTTCTGCTTTAAATTTGATGAGTAACAACAGGTATTTAGGGCATGACCAATTAGAAACAGGATCTCGTTTAAATTACGGCTTAAGAGGTAATTTAAAAAGCAAATATATTGAGAACTTAGGCTTCACGGCCGGAGAAGTTATTAATTTTAAGAAGCATGAAAATTACGGCAAAGCTTCCGGTCTTATGGAAAAAAGATCCGATTATGTAAGTAAAGTATATTTACAGCCCATCAAAGAAGTATACCTTGTGCATAAATTAAGATTAGATAACAAAGATTTGTCCGTAATGCGTAATGAAGTATATACTTCATTAAATTTACCTGAATGGAATATGTCAATAAATTATATGGAAGTCGGTAAAAAAATATTAACCTATAATAACCAACATAATAAAATTTATCGCAAAGATATAACAAGCACAGCTTCATATAATATTTATAATGATTGGTGGCTTGGGGGATATGTAAAGAGAAAATTAGGCGGTAAAATCCCCGGAGCAAGTAAGAAAATTTCCGAAGGGGTGAATCTTAACTATCTAGGAGATTGCTTACAGACATTTTTTATTGTAGAAAGAGATCATACAAAGCTTAATGATTTAAAACCAAGCACAACATATGCTTTAAATGTTAAGATTCCAGGATTTTAATTAAAGGAAAAGAAGTAGAATGAAGAAAATATTGTTATTTATATTTATTGCCTTTTACCAACTCTCATATGCTGCTGAACAAGCAGTTGTTGCAGTCGTAAACCATATGCCGATAACCGACCTGGATCTAAATCGCAGAATAGAGTTGGTTGTAAAATCCAACAATCTGCCTCACAACCCGAAAGCTTTAGAAGCTTTAAAATTTCAAGTTTTACAGATGCTAATAGATGAGAAGCTTTTTGAACAGGAAGCAAAAAAATTAAATATCATAGTTGATGAAATAGATATTAAACGTGCTTTTCATACTATTGCAGCTAATAATAATTTAAAGATTAGCCAACTTGATGCATTCTTAAAAAACTCGGGAATCTCTCAGGATGAACTGGAAAATCAAATAAAGCATCAATTACTCTGGTCGAAACTTATTAAAACTCAAATTGAACCGTTTGTAGTAGTAACCGAGCAGGATATCAAAGATTCCCCTTTATTACAAAAAGCTCACTCAACAACTCGATATGAAGATAGAGTAAGACTTGCAGAAATAGCAATCTTTACCGGCACTAATAATATTGAGGAAGCTAAAGATTTAATAGAACAATTAGCTGACCAAATTAAAAACGGCGCTGACTTTGCCAAACTTGCCAAGAACTTTTCCCAAAGCTCCAGTGCTACTAAATCAGGAGAGATAGGTTGGTTTTATATCAAGCAGCTATCTAGTGAATTCGCTGAAGCGGTAATTAATCTTAAGCCGGGTGAAATTTCTGAGCCCATAATTATGAATGACAGTGTATATATAATAAAAGTACTTGATAGAAAGACTGCTCCACAGCAAAAAGAAGATTTGCCCCATTCAAATTTAGCTAAAGATGAGGAATTAAAAGAATCTTTGAAACAAAGGAAGCTCGATAACCGAGTTAAGGCTTATCTTTTAAAACTTAGAAACCAAGCATTTATTGATTTAAAATAATTCTTAAATCCAAATCGGGTAATATAAAAAAATATGTCCATATTTTTAATTAATACACTTACCAAAGTTAAAGAAGAATTTATCCCCATAGACCCGCTCCATGTTAAGATGTATGTTTGCGGTCCTACTGTTTATGATCGTCCTCATCTTGGTAATGCGCGCTCTGCCGTAGTGTTTGATACTTTATATCGGTTACTGAAAAAAGTGTACCCTAAGGTTACCTTTGTTCGTAATATTACTGACGTCGACGATAAAATCATTACAGCTTCCGAGCTCAATAAAGAAGATATCAGCTCCCTAACCACTCGTATTACCAAATATTATCACGAAGATATAGCGGCCATTTCTTGCGTTCCTCCGACAATTGAGCCGAGAGCAACCGCACATATCCAAGAGATGATTGAAATGATCGAGAGCCTAATCAAGCAAGGGTTTGCTTATCCGGTAGAAGGACATGTTCTTTTTAACATTGAGTCTTTTGAGGGGTACGGCAAACTTTCAAGAAGAAGTGTTGAAGAAATGATTGCAGGAGCAAGAGTAGAGGTTGCACCTTTCAAAAAGCACCCGGCTGATTTTGTTTTATGGAAGCCCGCAAAAGAAAATGAATACCATGCCAGCTTTGAAAGCCCATGGGGTAGGGGTAGACCAGGTTGGCATATTGAATGCTCTGCAATGAGTAAAAAGCACCTCGGTAATACTTTTGATATCCATGGTGGAGGAATAGATTTAACTTTTCCGCATCATGAAAATGAAATTGCTCAAAGCGTATGCGCTAATAATTCTGTCGAATTTGCGCGTTACTGGGTACATAACGGCTTTTTAACCGTTGACGGCGAGAAGATGAGCAAAAGCCTAAATAACTTTAAAACCGTGAGAGAAGCCTTAAATGAAGGAATTGAGGGCACTGTGCTAAGGTATTTTTACCTCACGACTCATTATCGCAAGCCTCAAGATTTTACTCAAAAAGCAATTGATGATGCGAAAAAGGCTGTTGAGAGATTCAGAAACGTATTAAGCAAATTTAATAAAGAGGATTCTGACTCCACAGCTACACTTGAAGTAACGGAAGATTTAAAAGATGATTTAAATACTCCTGCAGCTCTTGCCAGACTCCATGGTTATGCTGATCAATTTTTTAAAGGCAATGAAACTATGGCGCTTCATCTTTATAGAAACGCTGAGTTTTTAGGTTTAAATTTATTAAAAGATGTTGAAGCTATACCTGTTGAGATTATAAAGCTGGCAAATGAGCGTATGCAAGCTAAGGCGGAGAAAAATTGGCAATTAGCTGACTCTTTAAGAGGAGAAATTGAGAGAAAAGGTTATACTATAAAAGATACCAAAGGAACTTTTGAAATCAGCAAGCTTTGACAATGCCTCTTATAAAAAGCTATAAGGGTCGATATCTATCTTAAGCTTAACTCTTGGAGAGAGATTAATTTTAGAAAGCCAATGAGCAATAATCTTTTGCATATTTATATTCTTTGCACTCTTAACAATGAATCTATAACGATATCTTTTTCTTAACATAAAGATCGGAGCAGGCGAAGGGCCTAGAACGGTAATATTGCCGGTTTCAGGAATGTGAACGGCGATTTGATCCGCGGTATCCAAACAAGCTTGTTCGCTTATAGATTGTAAAGTTATAATTGCAAGTTTTGAATAGGGGGGCATATCAGCTTCCATTCTATCATTTAACTCCGCTTCATAGAACTTCTCACTATTTCCATTGCTTAAGTTTTTTAGCAATGCGCTTTCCGGTTCATAAGTTTGAATAATTACTACTCCTTTCTCAACTTCTCTCCCTGCCCTGCCTGAAACTTGATGCAGCAACTGATAAGTCCGCTCTAGTGTTCTTATGTCTCCGCCGACTAAGTTTTTATCAGCTTCTATTATTCCGACTAAGTTAAGCTTAGGGAAATGCAACCCTTTTGCCGCCATTTGGGTACCGATTACAATATCAACTTCATTGTTCATAATTGCATCAATTATCTTTCCAGCTTCTTTATGGTTTTCGATGGTATCGCTGGTAAATAAGACAGTTCTGGCATCAGGTAAAAGTTTTTTGATTTCTTCTTCTATTCTTTCCACCCCCGGGCCTAAGGCAAAGACTTTTTCCGTACTGCCGCATGTAGTACATTTTTGCACTTTCTCAATTGAATACCCACAGTAATGACATTGTAAAATACCTTTTTTCTTATGTTCTACCATCCAAAAATTACAGTCCGGGCATTCTACTTTAGTTTTGCAGTTACTACAGTAGGTAATCGGAGCATACCCTCTACGATTAAGGAATAATAAAGATTGTTGCTTTGAAGCCAGGATTTCTTCAAGGTGGCTTTTTAAAGTGGGAGAAATCCATTCTCCTTTATTAAGCTGCTCTTTATTCAAATCAACTATTTTAATTTCCGGTAATGTTGCTGTTCCGTGACGAGAAGAAAGATAAACTTTTTCAGACTTGTTTTGCTTAACGTTATATATACTTTCTAAAGAGGGAGTGGCTGAAGAGAGAATAATTGGTATTTTTTCCAAACTTGCCCTTAAAATCGCCATATCTCGAGCATTATAGATTACTCCTTCTTCCTGCTTATATGATTGGTCATGCTCTTCATCAATTATAATCAACTTTAAATTTTTATAGGGCAGAAATAATGCACTTCTGGCTCCGACTATAAACTTTGCTTTACCGCTGAAAACCGCCTCCCAATATATTTTTTTTTCCTTAGGAGAAATGCTTGAATGCCACTGAACCGGTTTAAAACCTAACCTTTCTTCAAATCTTTGCATAAGTTGGGTGGTTAAAACAATTTCAGGCAATAGTACTAGCGTCTGTTTACCTTGATTAATTAATTCTTCCGCGGCTTTTAAGTAAACTTCCGTTTTACCGGAACCGGTTATACCTTCAAGTAAAATGGAGCTGTATTGATTTTGTGACAACTTTTCTTGAATAAGCGCTAAAGCACTTTGTTGTTCGTCTCTTAAGCTCACTAAGTTTGATATGGTTTTATGCGCTCCGATTTCAATTTTAACTTCTTTATCAAAATGCTTATTGCCCCCAAGTACCATTTTAAGTATTAACCCTCTTGGTACCATGTTGTAATTTGCTACCCGGTCAATAAATTTTATAAGGTTTTCTTCAAATTTCAGCCCCCTATAAACTTTACTGATTTCCTTAAGTTTACCATGGCTTTCATTGGTTTTACCTATAATAACACCGATTATCTCGGAGCTTCTGAAAGAAACTTTAACTAACTGCCCGTGCGATAAGTCATCTTCACCCGTATATTTATAGGTGAAAGTCTTATCAAACCTCAGTGGCAACAAAACAGAATAAAGTGTTTCCATTATTTAATTAAATTTGACCTATAGTTTTAATTTTAGCTTTGGGGTGAATTTCGCTTTGCGATAACACTACTATATTTGCCCTTAATCTCTCAACAATAGCTCTAATAAAAGGTCTAAGATTTGAGGAAGTTAAAATTACGGGAAACTCTCCTTCAAGTGCATGCCTCTCTAAAACTTTATTAATGGAAGCGACAAATTCCTGCAATTTACTCGGCGCCATTATAAGTTGCTTTTCATCATTTTCCCCGGTAATTGCATCTGAAAATGCCTGCTCCCATTGAGGCGATAATATAACTATCGGTATATACCCTCTTTCATTAGTATTAGTATGACATATTTGCTTAGAAAGTCTGGTTCTGACATGTTCTGCAATTTTTGATGCATTGTTGGTGTTCACCGAAATCTCGGAAACAGCTTCAAGAATAGTGGATAAATCTCTAATTGATACTCCTTCGGCTAAAAGCTGCTGTAAAATCCTCTGTAAAATTGTAGTAGAAATTTGTGAAGGAATGATCTCTGAAGCTAACTTCTTATGTTCGGGGGATAATCCGTCGATTAGCTTTTGGGTTTGGCTATAGGTAAGTAGCTCAGTTATATTTTCCTTAATAATTTCCGTCAAATGAGTGATAATAACCGTCGGCGGGTCAACTACCGTATATTCTCTAAATAACGCTTCTTCTCTTTGATCTTCAAGTATCCACTTAGCAGCTAATCCGAAAGCAGGTTCAGTCGTGACTTCTCCCGGAAGCTCAATGGCTTTTCCTTTCGGCTCCATTACTAACAGCATTTCCGGCCTGACATTCGACCTGCCGCACTCTATATCTTTAATCTTAATACAATACGTAGTCGGATCCAACTCGAGATTATCCTGTATTCTAATTGAAGGTATAATGAACCCCATATCTCTGGCAATCTGCTTTCTTAAGGCTTTTATCTGATCAGTTAATTTATGGCCTTTTTGGTAATTAATTAAAGATAATAATTCATAACCTAATTCCAGTTTTATAGTATCAATTTGTAAAGTATCACTCAAAGCATCCTCAGGAGCAGCTCCTTCAACACTTTCATCACCTTGAGCTATACCGTCCGCTTTCTCTTCATCCTCCTTAACCTTAGCTTTAGCCTTATTTAAATAGTATGCAAGTCCTGAAGTTATACCGGCTACGAATAGAAAAGGAATGGCAGGAATTCCGGGCATCATCGCCATAAATGCAATTAACCCCGAACTAACCCCTAAAGCTTTCGGGTAACTTCCCAGCTGCTCAAATATTGCCTTTTCGGCGGAGCCAGTAGAACCTGATTTTGTTACCAGTAAACCTGCCCCCGTAGAAACTATTAATGCCGGTATCTGAGTAACCAACCCGTCACCGATAGTAAGTATGGTATATGTGGTAAGTGCTTTTTCAAAACTCATGTCCATTTGCACGGTACCGATTATAATACCGGCAACAAAGTTGATAAATATGATAAGCAGCGCAGCAATAGCATCGCCACGAACAAATTTATTAGCACCATCCATAGCTCCGAAGAAAGTATTTTCGTCTTCTAAATGCTTTCTGCGGCTACGAGCTATTTCTTCACTGATTAAACCGGCTGAAAGATCGGCATCAATAGCCATTTGCTTCCCGGGCATTGCATCTAAGCTGAATCTTGCTGCCACCTCTGCAATCCTGCCCGAACCTTTAGTAATAACGATAAAATTTATAATAGTAAGAATAGCAAAAACAATAACACCGATTATAACCGAGCCTTGCATAACAAAATAACCGAATGCCTCAACTACATGTCCTGCCGCACTGGTACCCGTATGCCCTTTACTTAATATTAGCCTGGTGGTTGCAATACTTAAGGAAAGCCTTAGCATGGTTACAACTAATAAAACGGTAGGAAATGAACTAAAATCCAGAGGCCTATCAATAAAAAGCGATGTCATTAATATCAAAACTGAAAGTGTGATTGAAATACTTAAAAGAAAATCGACTACCATCGGGGGAATCGGAAAGATAAGCACCCCGACTATACAAAGAACACCTACTGCAAAAAAGATATCTAAATTGCGCTTTGAACCGGAAATTCCGTTTAAGATTCCTTCCTTATCAAATGGCAGATTGAAACTCCCAATGCGCATTTAAATCCTTACAATATAATATGTTTATAAGTATGAGTATAGGTGGGAATAATATTTTGTTAATACTTTTTTCTTTTATTTCTAAGAATTTTAAAGTTAAACTACTTCAAAACCTACTAAGTAAAAAATGCATATTTCGAAAATCATTATTTTTATTGCAGCATTTCTGATATGCAACACTGCACACGGCATGCAAATAATAATTGATGAAGAGGCAGAAGAAGTAATAACTGAAATTGCGCGACCGATCTTTAGAGCAGCAGGTTTGCCCGGTAAAGATTTAAAAATCAAAATAGTCGGCGATAAAAGCATTAATGCATTTGTAATGGATAATACTAATATTTTTATCTTTACCGACCTGATTACTTTTTCGGATAACCCGGATGTGCTCGCGGGAGTAATCGCCCATGAGTGTGCTCATATTGCTTTAGGGCATATTTCATTAACTCGCGAAAAGATGGAATCTTTGAAAAATAAAATGATTGCAAGTACTATTTTGGGAGCTGCCGCAGGATTATTAAGCGGAAACTTTGAAACCTTTGGTGCAGTAGCATTGGGTGGGAAACATGCTGCGGAAATGGATTTTTTAAAGCATTCAAGAATACAGGAATCACAAGCAGATGCTGCTGCAATTAAATACTTAGAGAAGATTAAGTTGTCTCCTGATGGCTTATCTAAGCTCCTTCGCCACTTAAACAGTAATGAAAGAATTTTTTATAAGGGCTCAAATCCTTATCTTCTCACCCACCCGGTTTCCAGAGAAAGAATTAATTATATTAAACAAAATACTAACATCTCTTTAGGATCACTCCCTTCAAGCTTAAACCATAAATATAAAATGATTGTAGCTAAGGTATTTGCTTTTACTTCTCCCTTTAAGGAAGTTTTCAAAAAGTATGGGGGCAATGATAAACCTGACCTATATGCACATTCGATTGCTTATTATAAAATCGGAAAATTAAAAACCGCACTTGAACTCATAGATAAATTGCTCTTAGTAGAACCGAATAACCCGTATTTTATTGAACTTAAGGCTCAATTTCTATATGAAAACGGTAAGGTTAACGAGTCTATTACTTATTATGAAAAAGCATTAAAACTTAAAAGTACATCTACCATATTTAAAATCGAGCTAGCTTCCGCATTAATTACCGCCGATTCCGACCTTAAAAAAGCCGGGGAACTTTTACGCTCTGCGATTGATGTCGACAGATCAAATTTTAGCGCTTGGCATAGCTTAGGAATTGTTTTAGGTAAGGAAAATATGACTGACTATTCATATATAGCTCTCGCTCATGCATTTTCAATTATCGGAGATACTAAAACTGCTAAAAAATTCATTAATAGTATAAACAGTGAATCCAATCATATCAAAGACCCATTTTATATAAGCGCACTGGAAGAAGCTAAAACAGCAATAAAAAAATAGAAAATCACTTGCTTATTATCATAAAACTTTTAAAAGATAAGTTGCAGTAAATTATAAAGTACGGTCATCAATATGAATTATAGAATTTTATCCACCTATGTTTTCCTCTTAGGGTTCTTTGCTTTCCTGGGGTTTGCTTATTTTAATTATTCTAAATCTCCTTCTGTGGAAAAACTCAATACTGAAAAATTTAGAGAAAATGAAAGTGCTCTTGAAGAAACTATTATAAAAGTCATTAAAGATAACCCTGAAGCTATTATTAAATCATTAGAAAACTATCAAATGAAAAAAATGCAAGAGGCCATTGCTGAATCAGGTAAGAAAATAAAAACTCATTTAGCGGAACTTGAAAATAATTCGGATGACCCGAGAGTGGGAATGAAGAATGCTAAAGTTAAAGTAATTGAATTTTTTGACTATAATTGCGGTTATTGTAAACATACATCAAATATCAAGTCTAAAATTATTGAACAGAATCCCGATATAGAATATGTATTTAAAGAATTACCGATTTTAGGCGAAAGCTCAGTACTTGCGGCTAGATATGCTTTAGCTGTAAATATAGTTGATAAGAGTAAATATTTAGCATTTCACTTAGCGGTACTAAACGACAAGGGTAAGAAAGACGAAGAAGCTTTACTTAGCTTAGCGGGTAAAGTCGGAGTTAATATTCCTAATCTTAAAAAGGCTTTAACTGATAATAAGATAAATGAAATTATCCAAGCTAACCAGAATCTTGCCAGAACAGTCGGTATAGGCGGAACTCCTACATTTATTATAGCAGGAGAGCTTATGAATGAGTTAGGCTACGAAAGCTTAGTTGCGAAAATTAACGAGGCTAAAGCTAAAGCAGAGCAGCCGAATAAAGTTACTCCATCCACAGATTCAAAGTAAGCCGGTAACTTTATAATAATACACTAAAAAAATAATATTAATTTTATCCCTCTTCGTTTATTCTACCAAATATTCGGAGAGGTTTTTTTATGAATGAAGAGATAAAAGAAGCTATTGTCAGCAAAAAAATAAAAAAGACGCCCATACTTATAGCATTGTTAGGAGTGCTAATCCTAAGCATATATTTAGGCTTTTTCCTTCTAAAAAAAGAATTAGATCAAATTCGTAATTCTATATTATTAGTTCAGGATACCACACAATACAGCCTATCAAATTTAGAAGAAATAAAAGCCCAAAAGCACTTGTTGGCTGAAACCCTAAAAGTATTCAAAAATGTGCCTAAGACCAGCAGCGAAGAAATAGTGAGCAAAGCTAATAAGTTTGAATTAATTAAAAGAATTTATCTGGTAAGACAAAGACTGAAAGACTCGCACAATATAGTTACGGATTTAGAGAAGATTGCAGATTATAATGATTCCTTTTTAAAAGATAAAATGAATAATTTTATTAAACTTGAATACTCTTCTCTTAAGTCAAATTCCAATCTAATTAAAATAATTGAAAATATTGAAAATACCAGTACGGAGATAGCCCAGCCCGAAGGCTACTATGCAAGAGTAAAACAATATTTTAATAAATTGGTATTGGTTAAAAGCAGCAAGGATTATAAACAGGAAAAGATAAGGAAAGATAAACTGGTGCAAATCAAAAAAGCAGTAGAGATGGGCAATATAGCTTCAGCTTATAATATTTCAAAAACTGTTTCTAATCAGAATAAAGAATTGGAATACTTACAAAATTTGCTGCATACTAGAATTGGCTTAGAAAAACTTTTAAATGAATTTACATTGAGTATACTGGAAAATGATTAGAATTATTACATTAATAATCTTTATAGCCTGTCTTACTTTCGGGTTTTTATGGTTGTATCAGAATAGCGGCAATATTAGTTTTGATGCCTTTGGTTACCATGTAGAAACTTCTTTTGCTTTATCAGTGCTGTTTCTTTTATTCTTTTTTATGGCAATGCTGTTATTAATACGTATATTCTTTGTCATACTCGGTTTGCCTTATAATTTTAAAAATTTAATTACTTCCTTTTATAAGGTTAATATTCCTTTAAAACTTGAGGAGCTGCTGGTTGCTATATATAATCATAATCATCCAAAAGCAAATAAAGCATTAAACCAGCTAAGGAAACATTTACCTGAAAATTTAACCAACTTATTAGCCTCGGAAGTAGCTTTGTTAAAAGAGGAACTGGGTGAAATTAAGTTGGCTTTTCTCAATTTGTCTAAGAATGATGCAACAAGAATTGCAGGTATAGAAGGATTAATTTCAGTTGCTCAACAGGAAAATAATTGGAATGAAGTGATAACTTACTGCAATGAGCTTAATAAAATTCATAAAAGCGAATGGTTACTAAGCACATATATTCATGCATTTATCATGGAGGATAAATGGGAGGATTTAATCAATTTTATTGAAAATTCCAGGCAATCTTCTTTACTCGCTAAAAATAGAAGAAAACAACTATTAGGAATTGCGTGTTATAAAGTTGCAAATAACTATTTTCTAACTCGTGATAGTGAAAATGCCTTAAAATATGCTTTATTTTCCTATAAACACCTTAGTGACTTTACTCCTAACCTCATTTTATTGGCAAAAATTAAAGCTGCAGATCAAAAATTCGAGGATAGTATAAAATATATTAAGGCTGTATGGCAAATAGAACCAAGTTTTAGCGCATCGGATATATTAGTTTCCATAAGAAAAAATTATACGGATGAGAAGTTTTTTAAAATTGTAAAAAATATAACCGGCTACAATTCCGGACATTATGAAAGCAATTTATTACTTGCAAAAGCTGCCCTTGATATCGGAAAATATGAAGATGCTTTTGAAGCAATATCAAAAGCTATTGAAGAGAATTATAAATTTAGGGCATGTCTTATAATGGCTGAATATTGCCAAAAAACACACGGGAATGTTACTGAAGTAATCGAGTGGGTTAAACGCGCGATAGGCTCGGAAATTGATGTTTTCCATTTATTATATTTTTGGGATTTCAACACAATGAACATTACTAAATTCCCGACTAATAATTGCTTTCCGATTGCGAGGGTCTAAAGCTCAACCTAATAAGCTTTTATATATTGCATGAAACTCTTCTGCTTTTAGGCTCGCTGCACCTACTAAAAACCCGTCTAAATTAGCTATGTCTGATATTAGACATGAATTATCGGCACTTACTGATCCTCCATATAATACTTTTGCTTTTGACATAGTTGTGATCATATCAACAACTTCTGCAATTTCTTCAACAGTGGGTATCACCCCCGTACCGATAGACCAAACCGGTTCATAGGCAATAACCGCATTTTTTTGATATAAAATTTGAGAGTTTTCAATTTGCTCCTTAATGAAACTCAGGTAAGTTCCCTCTTTCCTTTTATTCAACTTTTCACCTACACATAAAATCGGGATTAAATTACTTTGCACTGCTAAATCAATTTTTCGGGCTATTTCTTCACCTCGCTCATTGAAAAATTTTCTCCGCTCGTAATGCCCGATTATTACATACTTACACCCAATATCAGTAAGCATTTCACCACTAACTTCTCCCGTGTAAGAGCCTTTTGGAAATGAGGCAATATTCTGTGCGCCAAGCTTTACAGGACTGTTCTTAGTTATATTATTTACTAAGCTGAGATAAGGATGAGCAGGGCACAGCACAACTTCAGCCTGTTGCCCAGTAAGCATATTAACATAATATTCCGCAAGGCTTTTTAAGCTTTCTGAATTACCGTTCATCTTCCAATTAGCAATCAATATTTTTTTGTGCATAGAAACAATACTTTATTAGACTGTTAAAGATATAAAATTATATTTGTTTAACTCTAATAGCAAGTTTATTGCAAAACTCGTATTCTTGACTTTATCGGATTTGAATGCTAGGAAATTAAGCAAAATAAATTTTTGGTGAACTTATGAAAAAGTACCGGGTTTTGGCTACGATTATAGCTGCTCTAACCATTACTTCCTGCTCAAAAGCAGATAAAGAAACAAATTACCCTAAATCAAGGGAAGACCAAGAGTTGGAAAGAATGGGTAAACTTACCGGAGATGACGGAATAGTACTTTTCGGCGGCTCCAAGAAAAAAGGTAAATCAGTTGCCGATGCTATAAATGTTAACAGCTACCTGTGGAGAGCTTCTCTGGATTCGGTTCATTTACTGCAAGCCCCCCTTATTTCAGCTGACCCTTTCGGCGGGGTTATCATCACTGATTGGTATACAAGCAGCCCTAACGCTAAAGAAAGATTTAAGTTTAACATTATGATTATCGGTGCGTCTTTAAGATCCGATGCGGTTAAAGTTTCAGCTTTCAAACAAGTTAAAGATGCTCATGGAGCGTGGAAAGATAGCCCGATTACTCCACAATTTTCAAGAGATATGGAAGATAAAATCCTACTTAAAGCCAGAGAAATTAAAGTAAATAGCCTTTAAACTACCTTAAACATTATTTCTCGTTAACACTTAATTAACCTTTTGTTGCTAGTATAACGCTATAAAAGGTTAATTATTTTGTTATATTATGAAAAATCCTAGTAACTACGAAAGGCTTCAGCAAAACCAAGAAGAAATTGGACAGAAAATTGCTGCTTATATAAATACTCCTTTAAAAGACATTCCTAAGCCTAAAGAGATTGAATTTGATCTCCAATCTCCTAATTATAGCAAGTTAATTGAACAGCTGGAAGAGAATAGAGATGCCGGTGAAGGGATAAAATGGACAAGAAACACTTTAGAAGACGGTTCTAAAGTTCTAATTAGAGATGCACGTAACGTTAACCCTGCTGCTCCGCCGCCGCTTGATAGCCCTGAGTCATATAAAATTCAATTTTTAAATGCCGCAAGAGCTGCTGAGGAGATATTGAATTTAGAGCTGGGAAAAGCTACCTCGCATGAAATCCAAGACATAAAAGATAAAGTTCGCATAACGGTAAAGAATTTTTTAGACAATAACCTTGGTAAGGACGATATAAAAAAAGAAAATACTACATTAGTGGGGATCCTCAAAGCAGCAGGCATAGAGAATGCCGGGAAAAAAATCTCAGTTGCAAAAGATTTCGGTAACCTTTCCGATCAGCATTATCATGTGACCACAATTACCAAGCAAAAAGATAGTCAAGGTAAAGATAGCCTAGTCGTGGAATCAGATGCCATGCTTCTTGGGTTAACCGAAAATCAAAAGCTTCAGTATCTGGCGATAAAACATGCGAAAAGAGGAGAAAATATAGAACTCACAATAAAAGGTGAGCAGGTAAATATGGATTGGTATAATAACCTTGCACCGCATTTGAAAGATTTGGTACACAAGCATGCAGGAGAAATTGCCGAAGGAAATTTTGTGCTGCCGACTCAGTTGAGAGGCGAGTTGATAGGCGTACGTAATGCCCACTCTAAGACAACTTATATAACTCCTCCCCTTGATGAGCTTCAAACCTCGACGGAACCGTTAGTAATGAAGTCAAGGACTTTACATGCGGGCACTGCATCATTTCACGGCAAACAAGTTTCAAAAGAAGAACGCCAGGAGATAGCGACTGAGAACTTAAGGCAGCTGCAAAGTTTCGTGCCCCAAGGAAGAACCACAACTATTAACGTGCTTAATTCACCGGCTAACCCGACCGGGATAGATAGCGCTATCCATGAGCAGGTAGGTAAGGGACAGGAAAAATTAAAGGGAAATAGAGCAACAACCCCGTTTAATATTTGGCGACTGGTCTCCAGAAATGATAACACCGGCTTTGAGAAAATTTTGTCGGATGTAGGTATTATTTCCAATAGTATAGGTTTATTAGATATTGCAAAGTTTTTAACCACAGGAAAAAATGAGCAAGCAGCCAGAGAACAACTTGTTAGACAAAAAGTAGAAGGCTATGAACCTGAAGCATTAGAGGCTTTAGAGCATGCAATTAATGCTAAGCATCTTACGACCACTTCACATCTTTTTAGAGACCCTAATAATTCCAACCTCGCACTAAGCACTGAAATGAATGCAGTTGCCTTCTCTCTGCTTCACGGGGCTTTAAATAAGCCTGCAGACCTTAACAAGATACCGCTAAGTGAAGTAGTAGTCCAATGTGCAAGCGGTAAGGATAGGACAGGATTAGAACTCACTGACCAATCTTTTAAAGCAACGAATGAAGCATTACAATTAAAAGGTAAACAAGGTCAACAAATTGAGAACCTAAAAACTCAAGTAAAAGGCGGGCACACTCAATTTATGGCTTCAGCCAACGGCGGAACCAGGGGAGCGCATGGCATTAAAAAAGATACGCTCGCGGCTTTCCCGCAGGATCCCTATAAAGATAATATAGAAGGTCTTCAGCAAAACACGGCAAGCCATAATAAATTTAAATATGAGGATAGGGAAAAACAGCCTTTGGTTACTAAGATAATTAATAAGATTTTAGATGCCGTAACAAAACCGTTTAAGACAAATAAAGATGAAGAGATTACCTCTCCTGCTACAGAAAAGCCAAGTATTGCAAAGTTCAGCGATATAAGTTTAAAAAAATTTGAAGAGGAAAAGTCTAAAATGAAAGAGGATATTAAGCCGCAAACTCATGGTGAGCACCCGAGGCCTAAATGGGCAGAAGGGGTCATAGAAAGAAGAGAACAAAAATCTACTGTTCAATCACAACCTCAACGGGGTTAGTTAAGGTCACTGCCGATAGGAACCGAGAACCCCCTCAGGAAAGCTTCTGTGTACACCATTTTCCTGCCTTCTCTTTGTACTAATGTAGGCTTTATCACTCCTTTCTTACATGCTATCGTCAGGTGATCATCAATTACCGTGCCGCTAAGGGCATCCATCGAAGTTGACTCATATTCAGCCGTGATAATTTTTATCTTTTCATTTCTAAATATAAAATAAGCTCCGGGCTTAGGGCTTAATGCTCTAATCTTAGCATTAACCAGATGTGCGCTCATGTTCCAATCAATTTTTTCTTCATCCTTGAAAATTTTATTAGCATAAGTCAATCCTTCTTCAGATTGCTTCTTCCAAACCGCAGTACCGCTTGCAATTTGCTCAATCGTTTCAAGTAATAGTTTTGAGCCTCTTTCAGCTAAAACACCTGCAAGCTCTCTACCCGTCATATTCTGAGGAATAACATAAGGTTCTTCCAAAATAACATCGCCCGTGTCTAAGCCTTCATCCATTTGCATAATGCAAATTGCGGTTTCTTCATCGCCGGCCATTATACATCTTTCTATCGGTGCTGCTCCCCGCCATCTGGGAAGTTTTGAAGGATGAATATTAAGTGCTCCGAACTTAAATGCTTCTAAAACCGCTTTCGGTAAAATTAAACCATAAGCCACTACCACTATTATATCAGCGCCCAAAGCTTTCAGCTTTTCTACTTCGTCAGGGTTTTTCAAATTTTTAGGGGTAAAAACCTGTATGTCATGTTTTTCAGCTATAGTTTGAACAGGACTGCACAATAATTGTTTTCCCCTGCCCGCAGGTTTCGGCTCTCGCGTGTAAATAGCAAGCACCTGATGTTTAGAGCTAATTAAAGCCTCTAAAGCCGGGATTGCAAATTCAGGGGTACCCATAAATACTATTTTCATACTTACTCAACTATTTTTTGTAAACTATCTAATGAAACTAAAAGAATTGCAACTTTAAAGTAATTTAAGCTGCACAATATTTTCTTTAGTTATAGATAAATAGATGGTTTTTAAACTTAATTTTTATTAATTACCTTTTTTAGAAAATATAAGAAATTTATTATAGTTTCGCATTATTTCTTGCAACCGGCTCTTTATAATATTATAAATTTGCTATTAGAGAAATAATTTTTGCGTCAATGAGGAAATTACAGAAGTTTGATAAACTACATATCATCCTATTTTTAGGTATATTTATATCACTGGCTTTTAACGTTAGTTTTTATATTTCATTTAACGACCTGGAAAAAGATCTGGAGACTATTACTGCTCCCGAAGAAATGGAAGAAGCTAAGCCGGAAGTAATAGAACAGGAAAAAACTCCAGATCCTACAGATTCTTTAATGTTATTTACCGTACAATCAGGCGATACTTTATTTAAAATATTTTCAGATGCAGGTATTGCAATAAACGATTCCTATTCTATCAGCTCGGCAATCAATAAAGTTTACGAAGTTTCAAAGTTAAAAATCGGTAACCAAGTTGAGGTTAAATTTTTAGCGGAAGCCGATAAACCCGAGGATCATGATTATTATTCAAAAGTAAGTTATATAAAAGTAATTACCGATGATAAAATAATCGAAGTAAAGTATGACAATAAGGAAAAAGAATACATTGCTAACCTTGTAGTAATACCGCTTACGGTTAAAGAAGTTTTCGCCCATGGCACAATAAATGATAGTTTATATTTATCAGCCGTTAATTCCGGTGTAAGCCCATATGCGATAATGGATCTCATAAAATTATTCAGTTATAACGTTGACTTTCAAAGAGATATAAAACCAGGTGATGTATTTGAAGTATATTATAACTGTTTAATTAATGAGAAGGGGCAAAAAGTAAGGGATGGAAATATAATTTATGCTGCCGTAACTCTTGCAGGCAAGAAGAAGGAGATATTCAGATTTTTATCAGACCATCAAGCTACTGATTATTATGATAATAAGGGAGAAAGTATACGTAAAACTTTATTGAAAACTCCTATAAGCGGAGCCAAAATCTCTTCAGGTTTTGGTATAAGAAAACACCCGATTTTAGGGTATTCAAAAATGCATAAAGGCTTGGATTATGCAGCACCCAGAGGAACACCCGTGTTTGCCGCAGGTGACGGCATCATTCATTTTATTAAAGTAGTTAAGAACGGTTATGGGAAACATTTAGAGATTAAACATTCTTCCAAGTATTCTACCCTCTATGCACACCTTGACAGGTTCGCAAGCGGTGTTGCAAAGGGAAGCCGGGTAAGCCAAGGAGACATAATAGGTTTTGTCGGTTCTACCGGGATGGCAACCGGCCCTCATTTACACTATGAAGTACGTGAACGCGGCCAACAAGTCAATCCTGCAAAAATCAGCTTTCCTAAATTCCCTGCTCTTACAGGAGCTGATTTACAAAGATTTAAAAATCAGCTAAAAGGTATGGAAGAAAAAATTCTTATGTTTAAGAAAAAAGATGCGAATAAATAATATAAATATGAACACAACAAAAAAGATAGCTTTTGCTTTATTAATACCGGCTATACTTTCATCCTGCTCTGCTCAAAACCCGGCAGCCGTACGTCATAAAGGAAACTATTATTACGGTAAAGACGGTGTTTCTAAATATGCGATAGTCTATCCCGGGCAAACGCTTTTACAAATCGCAGTTGAGAATAATATTTCTCTTAAAGATTTAGCTAAAATTAATAAAATAAGCCCACCTTACCGTATCTATGCCGGTCAGCATATCAGGCTCCCGAATGAGCTTTATCATATTGTGCAGCCGGGTGAATCTTTAATGGGCATATCTTTAAGATATAAAGTTTCTTTTGCTGATATGGTAAAAATAAATGATATCCATCCGCCTTATCATGTTAAAATAGGGGAAAAGCTAAGGATTCCGTTAACCAGTAAAGATAATACCATTCACGCTGAAGAGCTTGACCCGTATAAAGGTGTGGCACAAGAGAAAGCAGCTCCTATCATTCCCCTTGATGACGGAGGGAGCAATATATCTAATTCTAAATCAGAGGCAAGTAAAGATGCCTATGAGGAAGAAGAATTTCAAAGTTTAGAAAAACAATTAGGTGATGAAGAAGGTAGAAATAAAAGCAAATCTTTATTAAAAGAGAATGGAAACAGCCCAGCTACTGATTTATCTTATAGCCTACCAACTCCTTTAAATTCAGATAAATTCGTATGGCCTATCGGAGACAATGCTAAGGTTATATCTCATTATGGTCAAAGCCCGGGTAAATTCAGTGAGGGGATGTCAATTGCGGCTCCGCTTAACTCTCCCGTCGCGGCTGTAAGTAGGGGTGAGGTAATATATGTCGGTAATGATGTTGAAGGCTACGGTAAAATGGTGATCATACGCCATGAAAATGATATTTTGTCAGCATATGCCCACAACAGCTCGGTTCTAGTTAAAAAAGGAGATAAGGTATCAAGAGGGCAAACCATTGCTAAGGTAGGTAAAACCGGAGACGTAGATAAAGCACAGCTCTACTTTTCATTGCGAAAAGGAAAATCGACTATTAATCCTGAAAAGCTTCTGAAGTAATAATAAGTATATCTTTATAGATATTGTTACTAAGCACTATATGAAAAAGGCGACCCTATAGCCGCCTTTTTATTTTATAGTTAGATATTAAAATTATACTCTTAGCGCACCGTTAACCGGGATAACCGTTCCGGTAATAAACCCGGAAGCATCATCAGCTAAGAATGCTATAACTCTTGCTATTTCCTCTACATTACCTAAGCGCTGCATCGGTACTTTAGCAACAATTGCATCTAAAGCCTCTTTCGGCATTGCTGCAACCATTTCAGTGCTAATATATCCCGGTGCTACTGCATTAACGGTTATTCCGGCTCTTGCGCTTTCCAGTGCTAGTGCTTTTGTAAAACCTTCAATCCCTGCTTTAGCAGCAGAATAGTTGGTTTGCCCCATCATACCGTTGGCATTAACCGAGCTCATGCTGATAATTCTGCCGAATTTACTATCCCTCATCTTTTGAATAACTGATTTAGACATATTAAATACAGATGAAAGATTAGTATCAATTACTGCCTTCCAGTCTTCATACGAGAGTTTATGCATCATAGCATCACGTGTAATCCCTGCATTGTTTACCAGAATTTCAACATTGCCGCCCAAATATTCTTCTGCTTTTGCCACTCCTTCTACACATTGATTATAGTTAGACACATCCAATTTAAAAGTTTTTATGCCGGTTTCCTGCTCTAATTTCTTTGCCAAATCATCACTTCCTGCATAAACAACTGCCACTTTATGGCCGGCTGCTTTTAAAGCCATTGCTATTGCTTTTCCGATACCTCTGGTTCCACCTGTAACTAACGCTCTTCTTCCCATTATTTTTCTCCTATTTTATTATTTATCTTTCTATACACATAGCAACACCCATACCACCACCGATGCAAAGAGTGGCTAAGCCCTTTTTCGCATCTCTTTTATTCATTTCATGGATAAGGGTTACTAAAACTCTTGCGCCTGATGCACCGATCGGATGACCTAATGCAATTGCTCCTCCGTTCACATTCACTTTAGTCTCATCTAATTTTAAGCTTTTGTTTACACAAATTGCTTGTGCTGCAAACGCTTCATTAGCTTCAATGAGATCAAGGTCATCTACTCCCCAACCGCATTTCTCTAATACTTGTTGACATGCAGCTATCGGCCCTGTTCCCATAATGATAGGGTCCACTCCTGCTTGGGCAAAGTCCTTAATTTTTGCTAGTATTTTTAAGCCTCTTTTTTCTGCTTCTTCTTTGCTCATAAGCATTAAAAGTGCTGCCCCGTCATTAATACCTGAAGCATTACCGGCAGTTACCGTGCCATCTTTTTTAAATGCCGGCCTAATTCCTGATAAAGCTTCGTAGCTGGCTCCTGCACGAATAAATTCATCTTGATCAAAGACTATATCGCCTTTTCTGGAAGGTATAGTAACCGGTACTATTTCATCTTTAAACTTGCCTGCTTTTTGAGCGGCTTCCGCTTTATTTTGCGAATTAACCGAGAATTTATCCTGATCTTCTCTGCTGATATTAAATTGTTCGGCAATTTTTTCTGCTGTTATACCCATATGCACGTTATTAAATGCATCCCATAATCCATCTTTAATCATTAGATCGGTTAGTTCTGCCGACCCCATTTTAGTCCCGTTTCTCATATGCACTGCATGTGGAGCACGGCTCATATTTTCCTGCCCACCGGCAATTACTATTTTGGCTTGCCCGGTTAGGATTGCCTGGTGCCCTAATGCTACTGCCCTTAGGCCTGAACCGCATACTTGATTAATTGTGAAGGCAGTTGTCGTATAAGGTAAGCCGCTTCCTATTGAAGCTTGTCTTGCCGGATTTTGTCCTTCACCTGAGGTTAAGATCTGCCCCATTATAACTTCGCTCACCTCATTCGGTGCTACTTTAGTATTTTCTAAAGTTTTTTTAATTAATATTTCTGACATCTTATGTGCAGGCATTGAACTTAAGGTTCCGTTAAAATTCCCTACTGCCGTCCTTAGTGCGCTAACTATTACTACTTCCATAAAAAAACCTTCTCCTTAAAAATAAAATTTTGATCCCGCCTAAACTAATAAGTTACATGACTTTGTAACAATTGACAATTATAGTTACTTAATATTCAGCGCAGTAACCAGATAAGAAATAAATTGTTAATCTAATTGCAATCAAAATCAATGATTATTTTGTGACTAAAAAATTTATAATTTAATAGTATGGTATACCTTGCTTTCTTTAGAACATTAGTTATTTTAAAATACCTAATTAAATAATTTACGAAAAAGAATGCATACATTTCTAACGCCTAAAGAAATAATTGCCGAATTAGACAGATTTGTTGTTGGTCAGGATAATGCTAAGCGTGCCGTAGCAATTGCACTTAGAAACCGTTGGCGCAGAAAACATGTGCCTGAAGATATTAAAGAGGAGATTGTTCCGCATAACATTTTAATGGTCGGTCCTACTGGAGTCGGTAAAACTGAAATTGCAAAAAGACTTGCAAAGCTTACAAGCTCTCCTTTTATTAAGGTAGAAGCTACTAAATTTACCGAAGTCGGCTATGTAGGTAGAGATGTAGATTCAATTATTAGAGATTTAATGGATATTTCTATTAATTTAGTACGTGAAAATATGCGCAAAGAAGTTACGGAAAAGGCGACTATTGCAGCGGAAGTTAAGTTAATTGATGCTATGGTCGGCGAAAGCGCCAGTGAAGAAACAAAGCTAAAATTTTATGAAAAATTCAGAAAAGGTAAAATGGACGGAAGTGAAGTTGAAATCAAGGTAGCCGATAATCCGTCAATGAATTTACCGACTTTTGATATACCGGGAATGCCGGGCGGCCAGATGGGAGTGTTAAGTATTGGGGATGTACTGGGCAAAGCTTTGGGCGGGCAAAAAACTAAAACAGTAAAACTTAATGTTAAGGATGCTTTTGAAGCATTACTCAAGGAAGAGAGCGATAAGTTACTAGATGAAGAAAAAGTTATTAGAGAATCAATTAGGCTGGTAGAGAATGAAGGGATAGTATTTATTGACGAGATCGATAAAATTGCCTCTCGTAGTGCAAGTCAAGGCCGTGGAGAAGTTAGCCGTGAAGGGGTACAGCGTGATTTATTACCTCTCCTTGAAGGTACTGTGGTAACTACAAAATACGGCTCGGTAAAAACCGATCATATTTTATTTATAGCATCGGGCGCATTCCATTTAGCTAAACCTTCGGATTTACTTCCTGAACTTCAGGGCAGGCTACCGATTAGAGTGGAACTTAACCCTCTTACCGAAGAAGATATGGTTAAGATATTGAAAGATCCTGCTCATAGCTTACCGAAGCAATATACCGCATTGCTTGCAGTGGAAAATGTTGAGTTGGAGTTCAGTGAAGACGGTTTGAGGGAAATAGCGAAAGTAGCTACTGAAATTAACCAGGAAGTAGAAAATATCGGAGCTAGACGACTACATACCATTATGGAAAAACTTTTAGAAGGTGTAAGTTTCTCGGCAACTGAAACTCCTTATGCTAAGGTGACGGTTAATCGTGATTATGTAGTTGATAACCTTACCTCTTTAACCAAAACCCATGATTTAAGTAAATTTATACTTTAGAAAAATATGTTTGAATTTATAATAGTTGCTTTTATTTCTTACTTTATGGGATCTATACCTTTTGGGTTAATACTTTCCGAATTACTGGGTCATGGCGATTTAAGAAAAAGCGGATCAGGTAATATAGGAGCAACTAATGCCATGCGCGTCGGCGGAAAAAAGTTAGGAATACTTACTTTAATTTTAGATGCACTTAAAGGCGTTATACCAATAATAATCTTTCTGTTTTTAAATTTTAGCGACACGCTGATTGCATTATGCGGAGTGGCAGTAGTATTAGGCCATGTATTCCCTGTTTGGTTAAAATTTAAAGGGGGTAAAGGGGTCGCCACTGCTGTTGCAGTACTTCTTGTTTCAGTACCCTATGTCGGATTAGTGTTTGTATTTTCATGGCTTTTAGTTTTTGCTTTGAGTAGAACGGTTTCCCTGGCATCTTTATGTGCAGTACTTTGTTCGACTATTACAGCTTTCTGGTTTGCTACTCCTTATTTTATTATGAGCCTAGTGCTCTGCATACTTATCTTCTATAGGCATAAGGAGAATATAAAACGGATATTAAACGGTACGGAACTAAAGTTTAAAAAATAAAGGCTTAGTTTTTAGAAATCATTACCAATAAAATTAATAAATTCTATTGCATGCTTAACAAGGCTCCTACGTTTCTTATTCTGGCTATTGTTTTTATCGCTGTAACCAGATCTTTTTAGGTTCTTATAGAGCCGGTTTGAACACCATTAAAAAAAAGATAATAACAAGACTTATAAATGCCGGCCAACCTAAGCTGAACCAAATATAAAAAAGTTTATAATATTTATCGGGTATAGGTAGGTTATTTCTCATGCTGTTATTAATTATTTTATATAATTGAATTTGTATCCATACTACCGGCAGCCAGCATAACCCGGCAATAATATATAGTATATAAGTAATAACTAACCACGTTTCTAAAAAATTATATCCAAGCATATGAAGTAATATAAACCCTGAAACGGGCTGGATAACAACCGCAGGGGTAGTAAATAAAAAATCTGCAATAACCGTAGATTTAGCGGCAAATAATTTAACGCTAATGTTATCGGATAGGTTAGACCACCACATAAAAAAAGCAATGCCGATGCCTGTGCCGAATAAAATTGTCGAGCTTATTATATGAATAGTTTTTATAACCAAATACCATTCCATCATTTATCTCGCTCAATAGCTATCATGACTAATGTTATAAGTAATATTGGTATATTTTTCATAAGCGCTCCCAGAGGATCAAACCATAAGGTGTTCTCGAGCACGGTTAGAGTTACGGTATAAACAAAGATTAAAATTAGTTGTAATAACCCGACCTGAGTTACTTTGTATCTTAACATTAAACATAGACCGAATATCATATCAACAAAGCAACCGAGCGGAAGTAAAATATTTATAAAACTTGGTTTTATATTTAAGCTAAGCATCAAATTATATGCCTTTTCCGGGGCTACCGCTAAACTGATCATCCCGGACATAAACCAGAAAACACCTAAAATAAAGCATATACAGGGTTTTAAAAAATAAAGCCTTGCATGCCATAAAGATTGTACGGTAAGCGGTTCCGTCGCAAGTGCAATCTTAAAACTTTTAGGGGTAATCTCGGTTTCACGGATAAATTCTTCCGCACTTGCCGTATTACCATGCTCCATCATATGATATGAAGTACTGTTAAGCGGGGCTATATTTAAAATATCACCGATTTTACAGAAAAGGCGAATTATCGGTTTAGGGATCTGTACTGCTTTAGTAGGTTTAAGTCCTAACCAACTTCTGAAGCTAAAGAGTATTTCTTTTACGGTTAGCTGTTCTAATCCCGCGACCTTAATTACTTTTTGAGTCGGTTTATCTTTGTTAATAAAATATGCTATACTGTCGGTCAAATCGTCCATATGAACCGGTTGAAATTTTTGCATGCCGTCGCCGACCAGGGGAATTACCGGCAATACGGACAATGCCCTAAGCAATGATGTGCCGCCGAAACTACCTGAAGCATAAAGTAGAGAAGGCTTAAGTATTACCCAATCAATCTCCTTAAAACTTTGCAAATATAAGTCCGCTTCTCTTTTACTTGCAGAATATTCCGTAAACTTTTCATCATCAATGCCCAGGGCTGAAATATGAATGATTTTTTTTATTCCTGCAAGCTTAGCCCCTTCAAATAAAGCTATTGTCCCTTTCGCATGGATATCATGAATATTATCTCCGGCTTTACTCTGTAAGATCCCTACTGCATTTATTATAACATCCATACCTGTTAATCTTTCACCCCACACTGCAGGATTATGATCGGTATTAAAATTACAGTAAACTATTTTGCAGTTAGGGAACTTTAGTCTCGTTCTTTCTACATCCCTTACCGCACAAACTATTTCGTGACCTAAACTTATTAGCTTAGCGGTTATATAAGCACCAATGAACCCATTTGCTCCGGTTATTAAAATTTTCATTTAATTTGTAGTTTTTTAATATTTTTTCATCTTATTTATATAGATGAGAGTGTCAACCTATTGCTTTTTCGGGGTGGGGCACTTTCCTAATATTTTAGTATATTAATTCTTTCTGTCTGATTGCAATATTTATGAAAATGTTTATCTTATGTTCTAAACAATAATCCTGCTGATTTTATGACCGAGCTTACGAATCTGACTATTTCCGAAGCGAAAAAGCTTCTTGCCTACAAAGAAATTACTGCGGTTGAACTAACCGAAGCACATTTGAAAAACGCTGAACACTCGAAGCTTAATGCTTTTACGGTGCTTACTCATGAAATAGCTCTTGCTCAGGCAAAAATTTCCGATTCAAAAATTCAAAGTAACAGCGGCGGGATAATAGAAGGTATACCTGTCGGGGTTAAGGATTTGTTTTGTACTAAAGGAGTTTTATCTACTTCCTGTTCACATATTTTAGACGGTTTTAAGCCTGAATATGAATCCAGTGTTACTACTAATTTGTTTAGTAATGGCGGGATCATGATCGGCAAGACCAATATGGATGAACTTGCCATGGGTTCTTCCAACACCACCAGCTATTACGGCAATGTAATCAACCCGTGGAAAAGAAAAGACGATGATACCGATCTGGTACCCGGGGGCTCTTCGGGCGGTTCTTCAGCGGCTATTGCCGCTAAGCTTTGTATGGGAGCTTTAGGGAGTGATACAGGCGGTTCCATCAGACAGCCTTCGGCATTTTGCGGGATTGTCGGGATTAAGCCAACTTACGGCAGATGTTCAAGATGGGGAATGATTGCATTTGCAAGCTCGCTCGATCAAGCGGGCGTATTCGCAAGGACGGTTGAGGATTCAGCTCTCATGCTGCAAAGCATCTGCGGTTATGATAAAAAAGATTCAACTTCAATGAACATGCCCGTTCCAGACTTTAAGCTTGCTCTGGGGCAAAGCATCAAAGGTTTGAAGGTAGGGATTCCGAAGGAATATCGGGTAGAAGGCACTCATCCTGATGTGACTAAAATTTGGGAGCAGGGGATCGAGTGGTTAAAGTCTGCAGGAGCTGAAATAGTTGAAATTACATTACCGAATACCAAATATGCACTTGCTACTTACTATATTATCGCCCCTGCTGAAACTTCCTCAAACTTATCACGTTTTGACGGCGTAAGATACGGATTAAGAGTATTACCGCAAAAAGGGACGCTTGACGATATGTATAAAGAAACACGTGCAACAGGCTTCGGGAGAGAAGTTAAGCGTCGTATTATGATCGGTACCTATGTTCTTTCGGCAGGTTACTATGATGCGTATTATCTCAAAGCTCAAAAGGTAAGGAGATTGATCGCGAATGACTTTCAAGAGGCATTCGGCAAAGTTGATGTAATACTGACGCCGACTGCACCTTCTACAGCCTTTGCAATAGGGGAAATTAAGCAGGATCCGATTACCATGTATTTAAATGATGTGTTTACCATTCCGGCAAGTTTGGCAGGTCTTCCGGGTATTTCCGTACCGGCAGGCTTAGGTTCCGACGGGTTGCCGCTTGGTTTGCAGCTGATCGGAAAATCTTATGATGAGGAAACTGTGTTTAAAGTTGCTGATATTATTGAGAAATGTGCTAACTTTAAGGGGATTTGAAATATTTAATTAATAATTAAGAGAGGGTATATGGAGAATAATGTCCAGTCTAATATCAGACTAGAAACTGATACATTCGGTGAAATAGCCGTACCGGCTGATAAATATTGGGGAGCACAAACCGAGCGGTCATTCGGAAACTTCAAGATCGGTGAAGAAAGAATGCCTAAGCCTTTAATAAAAGCTTTGGCGGTAATTAAGAAATGTGCCGCAGCGGTAAACTATGAGATGCAATTACTGGATAAAAAAATTGCAGATACGATTTGTGCAGCTGCCAATGAAGTAATAGAGGGTAACCTTGAAGATAATTTTCCGCTTGTAGTTTGGCAAACCGGATCTGGTACTCAAACCAATATGAACATGAATGAGGTTATCTCCAACCGCGCGATCGAGATGCTGGGCGGAAATATGGGTTCTAAAAAACCCGTACACCCTAATGATCATGTGAATATGGGACAATCATCCAATGATACTTATCCTACCGCAATGCATATCGCCGCAGTCTGTGAAATAAATGAAAAATTAATTCCGGCTCTTAATTATATTCATCAAGCTTTAGATAAAAAAGCTAATGAGTTTGAAAATATTATTAAAATCGGCAGGACGCACTTACAAGATGCAACTCCCATGACATTAGGTCAGGAATTTTCAGGATATACTACCCAAATTTCCTATGGGATTGAAAGAGTAAAAGCAACCTTACCTAGGCTTTCCTTACTTGCTCAAGGCGGGACTGCGGTCGGAACCGGCTTAAATGCAAGCCCGGGATTTGCAGAAAAGATAGCCGATAAAATTTCTACCGAAACAGGATATAAATTTCAAACGGCACCAAACAAATTTGAAGCATTAGCATCTAATGATGCTTTGGTTGAAGCAAGCGGCGCTCTCAATGTGCTTGCCGCAAGCTTAATGAAGATAGCAAATGATATTAGGCTATTGGGCTCAGGCCCCAGGTCAGGTTTGGGTGAACTGATGTTACCTGAGAATGAACCGGGTTCCTCTATTATGCCGGGTAAGGTAAACCCTACCCAATGTGAAGCTCTAACAATGGTATGTACCCAAGTGATGGGCAATCATGTCACTATAACCGTAGCAGGTTCAAACGGCCATTTTGAACTTAATGTTTTTAAACCGGTGATAATTTATAATTTCCTCCAATCGCTAAGGTTGTTATCCGATTCTATGGTAAGTTTTGTTGATCACTGTATTTCAGGAATTACCGCAAATGAGGTAAGGATTCAAAAACTTATGCAGGATTCTCTAATGCTGGTTACTGCTTTAAACCCGCATATCGGTTATGACAATGCGGCAAAAATTGCTAAAAATGCGCACAAAAAAGGCTTAACACTCAAACAATCAGCTTTGGAACTTGGTTTGCTTTCCGAAGAACAGTTTGATATGTGGGTCAAACCTGAGCAGATGATTTAATGCATTTCTGATTTTAGCTCTTAGAAAGGGTATTACAAAATAATAATAATTTATCTTGTAATACCAGTACAGTACAATAAGCTCTTCCTGGTAATTTTTATTATAATGCTTTTTTAGTAAACTCAAAAAGCTTACCTTTATGAGTGGAGAGATTACTGTAATGAATTTAAGCTTTACAATGCTTTAAAGTTAGCGCAAATATTGAGATACTTTGTATTTGCCCTCAGTTTCAGTCGAGTTGAAAACCATTTGAACTTAAATTAGTTTCAAAGTTATAAAGGTTATATTGTAAAATCTTTAAAAGACTTTATTAATAGTATTTCATAATTTTTTAAATACAAGTAAATATAACTATTGATATTATACCTGTACTATCATATAGTAACTCATGTTTTTAATATTAATGAAACACATATTTAATTATTTTAATGTATAATAAGCATTTTAATATTAATGAAACACATATTTAATTATTTTAATGTATAATAAGCATTTTA
>NZ_JSWE01000187.1 GCF_000815465.1 Candidatus Jidaibacter acanthamoeba
AAATAACATAATTGAGCAATATCACAGACGGGTAAAATGGAAAACCAAAGATGCTATGGATTATCATAGTTATAAAACAGCTTATAATACCATCCTAGGCATTGAGACAATCAATATGTTATTCAAGGGGCAGCTTTATTACTTACTTAAGAGCTCTGTTATAAATATTAAATACTTTATTGAAAGGCAATTTAACTTACCAACTCCTGCTTATATTTTCTAAAAAACCTCACAAAACTAGATAACTTCTTCCTTCAATTTCATTCTTTGCAACGCTACCGGATAAACTATGCCACAATACAAAGGTGGATTATAAATTTATAAAATTAATAGGTATTAGGGTAAGGAAGCATAAGAAGGCTATAGGCAATATTTGGAGGAGGGATCAAACCTATAAATGGTAGTTGGATGTACTTATATAGAGTTGCGGGTCTCTATAGATAACACTATAAATTTTGAAAATGGAGTACTGCTGCAGCTAAAGCATTTTTTTATAAAGCATTGAGGCATAATGGGCACTCTCAGAAAGTCACTATTAATAAAAGTGGGAGTAATACTTCTGCTCTTGACAACCTAAATAAATAATTGTCTCAAGATAGATTTTAAGAGTATTCCCTCTGCTAAAATTATTATCGGCATAAAATACATCCGTATAATTCAAAAAGGACATATAATCGGTACCAGTCATAATACAGCTACTTTCGATAACTTTAAAATTTTAATGGTAATATACATAATTTAAGTTTACTTAATCATATTCCCATTAATTAAAAATACAACACAGCCTAGAATAGTCATATTTTTTCTAAGCTATCTGTTTAAAACCTGCTTTATAACTATCTGCAAAAAGTGCATCTATGGCAGGTTGCACACCTTTGTTGCCACCAGAAGCGGACTTGATCCACGCCACTAATATCTGTTCTATAATTTGGCAAGATACTGTGTTTTTATTGTCGGTAAATTGTTTGGATTGATTATCTATAATACTTCCAATAGGGAGCGGCTTAGGAGTAGACATGCCTAAGTTAGTAATCTCATAATTTTTTTCTAATTCATATAGAATTTCTTTTATATTTGAAATTAATTTAATAGTACCCTTATTCTTTAAAGTTTCTTGGTTTAATGGAGCCTCTAACTTTATAACTGTTAAATTAGTATATATCTTATAAGCAAACCCTTTCATTCTTAAATATTCACCAAAGCTTATATCTTCATTAGAAGCTATAAAATAAGGACTAAAGTTTATACCAGTGCTCTGATTAGCTTCGTTCATATAGCTTATATTCCATAGTACAGCCTGCTGAAGTATCCCAGTCGTAGCTGGGTTATCTAACGCTCCTGCAGCGGCTATAGTACCCGGCGCAGATGGAACGACTGAGGTACATCCAGCAAACCCAATGGCACTTGTATTGTTATCCATCTGAGCTTCTACTATTGCAAGGCTTTCAGGAAATTGATTAATATGCAATATGTTATCATCCATGAGCCAAGCTCTTGGGCAATTTGATCCTTTAAGAAACTTTATAGCAGCAACTCTACTGGCACCAAAACCTGCCATCAAAATATCTTTAGTATAACTCTGCCACATCCAGCCTACCAGCATGATTCTTTGTTGGTTATTTTGATCGCCTCCTTGAATGAGGAATTCCTTTAATTTATTATTATAATCCTTATATTCACAAGCGTGTACTACAATAATCAGATTTCGCCCACATCGTAAAGGATCATAAAATAATCCTGGGTACTTATCTCTAAAAGGCTTTGAATCAATCAATAAATTTGGTGATGGAGAAACAGGATCATCAATCTCGGTCACCCAATACCGGAACTGGTCAAGCATTTTTTGTATAAAACCTGATCTATTGCTTGAGATTATAACTACTGGAGGCAGCACATTTACATCAACTTGTTGATTAACAAAATTGTTGCGCTCATCATCGGATAACTTCGTTACAAATTCAATTTTTTCATTTAACAGCAATGATTGTTTTCTTTTGTTAATAATACCTTCATATATTTCATAACCTCCATCAATGGTAATTGAGTTATTTTCAAGAGGAGAATATTTTGAAGTTACTATAGGCATTCCATAGTTAAAATTAAATCTCGCACTTACTTTTATATCTATCATTTAATGCACCTTTATTACACTTTGAAGTAGATCGAACTGATAAATTGCTATCAGATTATATTATTGTGTTAATTTATAAATTATATGTTTTGTCATTTTAGCTTAGTTTTTAACTATAGTGGTTTTAAATATATATAAAATTAATAATTTTTTATTAGTTATTAACCTGAACTTCATTAAATATTTAATATACTAAAAATATGAAATTTAAGTTAAACTTAATTAATCACTTTACCTAACAGGTAGAAAAAT
>NZ_JSWE01000188.1 GCF_000815465.1 Candidatus Jidaibacter acanthamoeba
ATAGCATACTACAGCCTTATGCCACATTTCCACATAAATATTTATAATACCCTTAATAAACATCACACTTATCAGAAAGGAACTTAATAAACAATAAAAGAATGCTATTTTTGATAATTTTCCTATTACTTACTCATAAACGGTAAGCCTTGGAACCTGCACAAACTAAGGAGCTCAACGCCAGAGTTCCGTTTTTGCACGTTCTCTAACACTGGGCCATTTACTGAATAACCTGAACGATCACGCAATGCTGTCCTTTTTTTAACCAGGATCCCCGGCCAAACCTCTTATTACCCCTAGTCGGGCGATCCTTCACGCTCCGCAAAATATATAGCAGATAAGCGCATAACCAACTTAAACGCTATAGCAAATGTAGTGCCTTATCTTATACAATTTCTCTAATCTTTTGTTCTTCCACTCTTGACTTTAAACATGGTATCAGAGCCCTCCGGCTTTGGTAATAGACTTATTCTAAGCTCTACTTATCACAGCTGTTTTTTCATATTGTAAGATTTTATCAATGAACCTAACTCTATTGTTAATGTTTTTTATTATACTACTAGCAACATCAGACTTACTTTCTTCATTTACTTCACTTTTTATCTCTTCTATTATTTTTAATTGTTGTGGATTAGCTGCTCCTAATGCCGTACAAAATATATAAGAAATAATCTCGTTTGGAAGTTTAAAGTTTTCCTGGTTTTCAGAATTTCCTTCAAAATATGAAAGGAAATTTTTACATATAAGCTGTAGGTTACTTATCCCTTTCGCGATTGAAAAGTATTCACTAATATACAAATATGGGATGATTTTCTCACGTTCTGCAGGTACTCTAGGTAATATTTTATCGGTTAGGAAGGGCAATAAGTTTTCTTTTGGAATTAAAAAAATTAAATAATTGAAGACAGTATTTTGATTTTTTTTTACAGCATCAATAAAAGCTTCATCATTTCGCACATGGATCATAGCCTCTCTTTTTTCTATATCAGAAGTATGTTCAAGTAATAACTTC
>NZ_JSWE01000189.1 GCF_000815465.1 Candidatus Jidaibacter acanthamoeba
ATATACCATCTAAACCTAGCAATATTAATTAATAAGAAGAAAGGTAATAATATAAATGAGTTAGTGATTAAATTATATAATAGTTTAGCTACTGCATATATAAAGCTAGGAGAATTCCAAAAAGCTAAAGAAGCTTTAGATGAAGCATTAATGGTTTCAAATATAGTTTATAGAGGAGAAGATAGCCCCTCAAAAGCGTTAGTAATAAATGGCTTTGGTTTATATTACTCAAGTATAAATGATGACCAAGATGATAAGATTAAAGCAAATGAATATTATAAAAGAGCTTATGAAATTAATAAAAAACTTAATAATTACCAAGGTATAATAGAAGTAACAAATAATCTAATTATTAATTACATAAAACTCGCTAAAATTAGTCAAAATGATAGAGAAGTTGCCATTAATTATTATAAAGAAGGATTAGTATATTGTTTTAACCTTAATAAATTGCTTTCAGAGCAAGGCCAAAATAATAACCTTATAAATATTAAATTTTCAAATCTTGTAAGGATGGCTCAATGTTTAATAGAACTTAAAAATTATAAGCTATGTAAACAATACTTAGATGAAGCAGACCAATTAAAGAAATATATAAAGGATGCTACTGAGCTTTACGGATTTTATAATACCCAAGGAGCATTATATTTTGCCCTTGGAGATAGAGAAACAGATTATAATAAGGCAATAGCTTTACACTACCATGTTGCATTAAAAAGTTTTAAAACTGCTAGAATGCTTTTTGTTTTGTTACCATCTTTAAAAACTAAAGAGACTCCAACTCTTATAACGAATATAGCAGAATGCTATATTCGAGTTTGTTTTTATAATGAGGCATTAAAATGTTTTGAAGAAAATCAACGTATGAATATAAGCGATATAAGTATTAGGGTTAAGGAAACTAAACAAAATATAGTACTTGTAAAAAGCAAAACTGGATATATTACACAAAAATACATACAGCCTGATGGAGCGGTAATAGAAAGAGAAATATTACTTAAAAATGGCAAACCAGAAATTTTTTATTCTAAAGACATTGCAATTAAGAAAATATTACAAGGATTAAACCAACATGACTTAGGTGCAATAAGCACCTTAGTAGATCTAGCTATGACAAATCAAGAAAAGCAAAAGAAAAAAGTTTGTGATAAACTACTCGAAATAATTTCTGAACACCTGCATGATTGGTTAAAAATAAATTTAGATATAAAACGATTAGCACCTAAGATTTTATTTAAAAGATTAAATGTTTTTATAAAAGAAGGTGTGTTGTTAACACAAGAATTTGAACTAATAGGCAAAATATTGCTGATAAGAGAAAAAAATGGAGATGTAAGTAGTGCAATGCAGTTATTTCTGAAAGTCCTAGAACAAGATAATAAGCAGTCTTATTTAAGTGGTAAGGCATTATATGGATTAGCCTGTATATATGAGAAACAAGGTAAGAGAGAAGAAGCTAAAGCAGTTTTAGAAGAATGTATAAAAGTTCGCAATAAAGTAGATCCTAAGCTTGTATATGAAGCAGAAGAGTTACTGGATAAAGTAGAACAACATCACCATAAACAAGAAGGTAGGGTTGAACATAGAAAAGGTAAAGAGAAAGATGATGAGGTTAAACCGAGGACAAATTTTAAAGAAACTAGGTTAGAGAGAGTTAGATTAGCATTACAAAAAGAGATACAAACTAAAAGCCTAGAACCAGGCAGAGAAGAAGTTGAGTTAAGAGTAATTGGTACTGCAGAAGAAATAGAAGTATGCTGTAAAGAGTTAGGTATTAGCAAGGAATCATTTAAGATAGAAGAGCAGGAGAAAGGAGGAGATAGTAACCAAAGAAGTAAAATTTATCTCAACATCAAAGCCTTAGAGCAGATAAGAGAACAATTTATTGGTAAAGAAGTAGGTAAATAAGCCGCAACAAAATTAGGCATTACAAACTTATCAAAGCAAGGAGTAAAGAAATGCGCCACAGTTCAGAAAATACTTCTCAATCTCAACAACAGATTATAAATGATAAAATATTAGCTTTACAGTTACAGGTGGAAGAGCAAGAAAATAGACGATTAGAAGAATTAGATGAAAGAGGCAAGAGTCAAGAAGAGATGGATACCACACCTAATGAAAAAGAGGTGGATAGAGAAAGAATACTGATATTAGAAGCTAGAAGAGAAGAAATACTCAAAATAATGAATGGGAAAGATTA
>NZ_JSWE01000190.1 GCF_000815465.1 Candidatus Jidaibacter acanthamoeba
CTATTATTTAACTCCCCTTTTTTACTTTTAGGGTTTTGTTCAAGCACTATACTTGTTACTGCAAGCTCTAATGCTCTATCTCCTAAAAACTCTAAACGCTCATTAGTTTTTTGATGCTGCTGTTGGGACGACTTTGTACTATTTGCTACTGTTTTTGTTAATGCCTCTATTAACAAAGCTTTATCTTTAAATTTATATTTTAGCTCTCTTTCCAAGATGCTATACTTTTCAGGCCCTATAAAATCACTGGTATTTCTGGTCGCTTTCATAATTATTACACCTTGCTAAAATTAAATTTAATTAATCTAGCTTTAATAAATAATACATATTAATTATTTTATAAAATTATTTATTATTAAAGTTATATGGTGATTTTATTGATGCTTAATTATTGTTACTACTATATACTACATAAGCAAACAGGGATTATCATACTCTTGCGCTATCTGCATAGAACGTTTACACTCCCCTAAAGCAGGAATAATATCATTATATAAAATACGAGTATCCATTTCAAACTTCATTGAAATTATAGACTTAAACTCCCATTCAAGAGACTGCCT
>NZ_JSWE01000191.1 GCF_000815465.1 Candidatus Jidaibacter acanthamoeba
CTGAAGCACTGGTTAAAGTAGGAGCAGGGCATGTAGATATAGTAGTACCTGCGCTCATAAATGCTTTAAAGGATAGTGATTGCTGGGTCAGGTGGAATGCAGCTGAAGTACTGGGTAAAGTAGGAGCAGGGCATGGAGATTTAGTGGTACCTGCGTTAATAGAATCTTTAGAGGATGAGGATGTCAGGATCAGAGCAGCTGAAGCACTGGGTAAAGTAGGAGCAGGGCATGGAGATATAGTAATACCTGCGTTAATAGAATCTTTAGAGGATGAGGATGAGGATGTCAGGAGCAGTGCAGCTGAAGCATTGGTTAAAATAGGAGCAGGGCATGGAGATATAGTAGTACCTGTGCTAATAAATGCTTTAAAGGATAGTGAATATGAGGTTAGGTGGAGTGTAGCTGAA
>NZ_JSWE01000192.1 GCF_000815465.1 Candidatus Jidaibacter acanthamoeba
ATAAGGTAAATAAAAAAGAAAAACGATGTCAACAAGTCCATATAGTTTAGATCTAAGAGAGAAAGTAATAAGATACTTGGAAGCAGGGAATAGCCAAAGGGAAGCAGCAAAAGTATTCAATTTGAGCAAGACCACAGTAAACAAATGGCATGTTAGGTATAAGAGCGAAGGGCATTTTTGTGCTCGAAAGCGACCGGGTGCGAAGCCAAGAATAGATATTGAAAAATTTATAAGGTATGTAGAGGAGAACCTGAATGCTAGAGCGGAAGATATAGGCAAAGCATTTGGGATGAGTAGCGGAGGAGGGATTTACTGATTGAAAAAGCTAGGATTTATCTATAAAAAAAAGCCTTTACCTATGTGGAAGCTAGTGAAGAGAGGAGGTTAGAATACTTAGACTCTATTAAAGCAATAGATAGAGATAAGCTTGTATACATTGATGAAAGCGGGATAGATGTAAATATATGTAAGGATAGAGGGTGGGGCATGAAAGGGATCCCACTCAGAGGGAAAAGGAGTGGAAAGTATTATCAAAGGACGAATATAGTTGCCGGATTAAATGCTAATCAAGTTGTAGCTCCTTGTGTTTTTAACGGCTCTTGTAACAGTGAGGTTTTTGAGAATTGGGTAGAGCAGGAGTCTTTGCAGATAAGTGTGTAAAAGCCAAATAGGTTATTATGCAACTAAGGAATCAGAGAATTCAATAATGAATCTATTCATAGCTGATTTCCAATCCTTAACTGGCATAGTCCACTTTTTAGAAATTTTGTCAATTGCTAAAAAGAGAATTTTAAAAACTGCATCGTCATTTGGAAAAGCACGCTTATTTTTAATTACCTTGCGTAGGGTCATATTCATAGACTCTATAGCATTTGTGGTATAAATGGCTTTTCTGATGTCCTCAGGATAGGCAAAAAATGTGGTAATATGCTCCCAATGTTTAAGCCAGGATTGACTGATTGAGGGGTATTTAGTACCCCCCCTAAGGGCAAAGGTTTCAAGCGCCATCTCGGCTTCTTGGAGAGTTTTTGCCGTATAAATTTTCTTTAAATCTGCGCATAAAGCTTTTCTATCTTTCCAACTTACATATCTTAATGAGTTCCTTACCATATGAACAATACACAATTGCACTTTGGCTTTTGGATATACTGTAGATATAGCTTCTCTAGAATCCGGTCAAACCGTCAACACAAGCTATAAATAT
>NZ_JSWE01000193.1 GCF_000815465.1 Candidatus Jidaibacter acanthamoeba
GTTTATTCCTTATTAGACCAGGATTTTTAAGTAAGTATTCAACTTGCTTTTCAGAAAAATTAGCTACCTCATTAGGTTCAAAATTATAAAATGCTTTTTTATAATTATTTCTCTTTTTTAATATGGTAAGCCAGCTTAATCCTGCTTGTGCACCTTCAAGAATTAGGAACTCAAATAGAGTATTATCATCATTAACTAGCACCCCCCATTCTTGATCATGATAATCAATATAAATTGGATGCTTCTCACACCATGTGCATCTAGTTATTTTCATAAAACTTACCCGGTAAAAATATATGCTTTCTATTTAGAGCAAAAACAAATTGTTTAAAATCTTTATAATATTTTATCAGATACTTGATTTCATATACACTCTATTATTTATTCAGCAAGGGGGACTTACCCCTAACCAATATGGGTTATAGATTTAGGTATACCTAAGTAAATTATTTTTTCAGCTAGAGAGCTAGAAATTCACCTGGAGATATAACCTGAGTAAAAATATTTTTCTTATCTGGAAAATTTTTTAAATTACCGATAATTAAATAGTCAGCTTTGACGGTAATGATACCGTGTTTGGAGTCAAATATATAACATTTGTGGGTTGTATTTAATTTTATGCTTAATAACATCCACCAAATGCTATATGAATTAACTTTCTTTTGTATTTCTGGACCATAATGCTGAACCCACCTGTATATTGTACTTAGGCATAGGTTTAATCCTCTCTCTCTCTTTCATCATCTAACTTAAATTACGATAACTGAGTTTATATCTAAGATACCCAGCGTACACATAATAATATAATCCCCCGTCATAGTGGCGCCATTTGAAATATACTTTTTCATATACATAATTATTAAGTTGCTTATCTTACCTTATACCTACTTTCATATTTCATTTCTCGCAATACTACCTAACATACTAGTATGCAAAGCATAATTGTTTACTTATATAAATTCATATTTTTCTACCTGTTAGGTAAAGTGATTAATTAAGTTTAACTTAAATTTCATATT
>NZ_JSWE01000194.1 GCF_000815465.1 Candidatus Jidaibacter acanthamoeba
GCTCCTTTTACAGCCTTGTCTTTACATGCTCCTTGGCTTATCAACCACTCTACCATCTCTTTATGTCCACCTTGACCAGCAATTTCTACAGCCCAGTCTTTATTTACTCCTTGGCTTACTAACCACTCTAGCAGCTTTTTTTGTCCGCTATCTATAGCCTCTTCTACGGCATTGTCTTTACATGCTCCTTGGCTTACCAACCATTTTACCAGTTCTTTATGTCTACCTCGAACAGCTCCAGCTACGGCGTGGTCTTTACTTGCTCCTTGGCTTAGTAACCATTCCAC
>NZ_JSWE01000195.1 GCF_000815465.1 Candidatus Jidaibacter acanthamoeba
TTTGTAAAGCGGTGTCAAAGCTTTGAAATGAGGGAGAAAGCTAAAGATCCGAATTTTCAAATGAATGACCAACAAAGAAAAGCATTGAAACATATACTTACCTCTAAAGATAAAATTATAGCTATAGAAGGGTTGCCTGGTGTCGGAAAATCAACCGTGTTAAATGGGGTAAGAGATATTTCGGGAAGGAAATTTATCAGTCTTATCGGGTGGGGTGAAAAGTTTCAAGGTAATGCTCCAACTGCTTCAGCAGCTAAGACATTAAAAGAGTCTGCTAAGCTTAAGGAAAGTAACACCCTGCATAGCTTTTTAGGCAAGTATAACGGATATTTAGAAGGAAGAGGAACAAAAGAGTCTTTAGCTATTAAGAAAAGAGAATTTAAAAAGACAGTTTTGTTTTTAGATGAAAGCTCATTAGTTTCAACCAGGATTATGCATAGCTTACTAAAGTTACAAGATATGTTTGGATTAAAGCTGGTAATTACTGGCGGTACCGAGCAGCTAAATGCAGTTGAGGCAGGTAAGCCCTTTGAACAGATTTTATCAGTTATCCCTTCAATTAAGCTAAACCAAATAGTAAGACAAAAAAATAAACTTCATAAGGAAGCAATTATAGCTGCTGCGGAAGGAAATATTGATAAAACTTTTAAAGTACACGGCGATAGAATACAAAAAGCAGGTTATGATACGGAAAAGTTAGCTGAATCGGCTATTGGTTGGTATAAGGCTTTACCTAAGGAAACAAGGGAACAAACATTACTTACTGCTAATACTAGAAGGCTTAGAGATGAAATTAACGAGGGAATAAGAGAACGTTTAACCATATCAGGAGAGTTAAAAAAAGAAACAATGGAGTTCTCGGCTTTAAAGCAAATGGACTTTACTATTGCAGATCATAAGTTTGCTCCTTCATTTGGTAAAGGAAATATATTGAAATTTAACAAGAAATATAAAAATGGTATTAATGCAGGAGATTATTTAAAAGTCGTAAATATTAACGAACTAACAAATAGCTTAACATTAGAGAAGGGAGGAAGAAAGATTTTATACTATTTAAAGAAAGAAATTAATTATGAAAACAAGTTTGAAGTATTCCATGAGGTGAAACTACAGCTACAAGAAGGCCTTAAAATTAGATTTACTAAGAACAACAACCAACTTGGGTTGGTTAACTCTGAAACAGCTAAAATTGAAAAAATATATAAAGATAAGATAACGTTAAAACTGGAAGACGGTACGGTAAAAGAATTATCTAAAGAGCACTTGAAACATATAGATTACGGTTACTGTACTACCATACATGCGTCTCAAGGAAAAACAGTAAAAGATAGTATATCGGTACTTAATCATAATGAATGGCTTAATAACCAAAAAGCATGGTGTGTAGCTATTTCACGTCATAAAGAAAACTTTACTGCTTTAGTGCAGGATAAAGATAAGTTATATAAATGCTTATTGAACAATAAAGGAGACAGGTTGTCCGCTCTGGAATTAGTTTCAGGCAGTGATACAGAGCAGCCGCAAAAGGACTTGCAGATGAAGCATAATAATATTAAAATAGTAAGTAAAGGAATACAGATAGAAGCGTAAAGAATGAATACCAGAGAAAAGTTATGTAAGAAAATTGATAACTCAAGATACTTAGGAAAGATAAGCAAAAAAGTACTTAAGTGGATTGTTATGAGTTTGAACAATAACCAACAAGTTAATTATCGTCATTTTGATTATTTAAAATCACATTCTTCTTATTCATCTTTTATAGAAGGGTATTCTATTCAAGGATTACATTCTGAAAATAGCATAGTAAGTTCATATTCTCATCAGTCTCCTAATATTCATTTAGATATTCAAAATTGCGGTATTCAAGGAAATTTATATAATCCTAATAATTATAATCATCTTTAATAAATACTTATGTATTAGGTAGGCGTCTAAATAACTAAGTAAAATACTTAAAGAGACAGGCTCCAAAGTAATATATCCTAAAAACATAATAAATATTTAATATTACATTAAAATTATTAATAAAAAAGATCTTGTTTAATTTTTAGAAATTATAAAAGTTATTTCTACAACTATAATAATTTTAGGTTAAAAAGTTAACTTAATTTAAATAAATAAGTTTACATGAATAGTTCTAAACTTTTAAAGCTTAAAATATAAAGTAATAGGTAGGAAATATAAATGCTAGAAAGGAATCATGAAATTATAATTTCTAAGTTAAAACAGTATTACCAAAACTTTAGATACCTTAATAATCTAGTAAGAAAAAACCAGCTAGTTACAGAGAGCTTTATAAACCTTGCTATACTTAAAAAACAAACTGTTGATGAGAAAGAGAGGTTATTAAGGGAGATACAGCTAAAGGAAGCGGATTATGGTAGGATAGCAAAGATTAGAGATGAAAGGATAGAAACTTATGAATCAGTACATGAAGATAAAGTAGCAATAGATATTGAGAGTTTATTTGATAAAAGGGCAAGTAAGGAAATTAAGAAATTAGCAATATATGGTAGAGCAGGGGTAGGTAAAAGCACATTGTGTCAATACATAGCTGTGAGGTGGAGTGAAGAAAAAATATGGAATGGTAAGTATAAAGCAATAATATGGTTACCCCTTAGAGAAGTAGTATCTGAGCTGGAAGGTCAAAAAGAGAAATTACTTTTAGCAAGTATAATAAGGAAGCATTGTATTGCGGGAAGAGAAAGAAATAAGCCTAGTATAGAAGACATAGATGATTTTTTAGGGGATTTTAGTAATGTTTTATTCTTGTTAGATGGTTATGACGAAATAGCTCCCATAATAGATAGAGAAAACAAACTAAAACAATTATTAAAAGAGATATTAATAGATCAAAATAGCAACTTAATAATTACATCACGCACAACTAGTAAGATTACACAAGTAGGAAATATACCGATTAATATTGATGAGGAATTGGAAAATATAGGATTTGATAGCAATAATATAATAAGTTATATCAATAAGTTTATGCCTTTAGGTAAGAAAGAGGCAATGCTAAATTTTTTAAAGAATAATAAAAACATATGGGGAATAGCACATACTCCAATTAATTTAGAGTTAATATGCTATGCATGGGAAGACCTAAGGAGAGAAGAAAGTTATACAATGAGTAAATTGTATAAGGTGATAAGTGGAAAGCTACTTAGGAGATATCTAGCCAAAAATAGTGGTAAAGAATTTATGGGGGAAGAAGCTGAAGAAGTAGGACTAAATGAATGGGAGGAGTGTAGGGAATTAGTATTAAAGCTAGAAGAACTAGCTATAGAGGGCATGAAGAGAAATGAGGTAGTAATAAGTAAAGAAGTCGTAGCTAGAGTATTAGGAAGAGAAACTAAAGAGGTTCTTAAGACAGGAATAATAAAAAATATTGGCGAAGAAATAATTTTTCTACATTTAACCTTTCAAGAATATTTTGCAGCAAGATACATAGCAAGAAGTATTAAAGAAATAGGTAGCCCTAGGTTTAAGGAAGCGGTCGACCTGATAATGAAGCATAAATATACTCCATACTATGAGGTTATGTGGTGGTATGTTGCAGGAGTATTGTATGATAGATGTAAACTAAGTAGGGATTATGTGCCACTTATTTGGTTCTGGCATTTAATAGAAACAGAACCTAGAGAGCTTATTGGTATTAGGCATGTATGCTTGCAAGTAAGGTGCTTAGATGAGTGTGAAGTTGATACTAAAATTAATATACATAACAAGCTGCTCACTAATATTGAAAACTTGGTTACTAATAATTGGTATGATAATTTTTTAATAGAAAAACTAAGATTAAGCCCTAATATATTGAAAAATATATTACATATATATACTAGCAAATTAGATGATGAAGAAGTATCTGCTGCGCAAGCTATAATTAACTTTGGTAATGTAGAAAGTAAATTATTAGTTCGTGCAATTTTAGTATGTACAGGTTCCTACGAAGTGCAGTCAATATTAGAAGAATCGTCAGAAGCATTAACAATTATTGCAGCAAATGAAAAAAATATAATTTTTAATTTAATAAATACTTTAAAAGAAATTATTTTAGATAATACTAGTGAAGTTAGATTAAAAAATATAACTAATCTAATAATTTTATTAGGAAAAAAAAATGTTGAAATAAAAGATTATATTAAAAGTGTTTTGGTTGAATTACTAAATAGTAATGAGAAAAGTATTCAATCTATAGCAATTGTTATACTATCGGAATTTAGTCAAATACAAGATGAAAAGTTAAAAATACTGCTAAGCAATCCTAATAAAGTACAATTATCTAAAGAAATACTAAACTATTTATTGCATTGTATAAGTGAAGAAGAAAAATCATTTGCAGCATTATGCAGGACATATGAAATAGTTTTGAATAAAGATGATAAAAGAACGACTAATATAGAGAGTGTTTTTCCTTATAAATTTATAAAATTAAAATATAATGAAATTAAATATATTATAGAAAAACTTGAAGAAAGTTTATTGTCTAATAATGAAGACTCTAAATGTGCAGTAATTGAAACCATTGATCAATTAAAACAATTACAACAAGATACATTTAAAAAGGGGCTATCATATTTACAACGACTTTTATTTAATAAAAATCATATAACTAGAATACAAGCAGCATACGCTCTTTTAGATTTAGAGGAAACACCAGTTGAAACAAGTAAATATTCAGTACAAGTGTTAATTAAAATATTATCAAATAAAGTTAATATAATGTTTACAAGTATAATAGATATATTACATATGCGAGCCTTAAAGAATGATAATATGCTTAATTTCATTCAACAAGAATTATACAAAACAATATTAATTCTTTTTAATTCTGAACAACACGCAATGGGTGTAAAAATCGGAGAAACTTTAAGACAGATTGGAACTGATGAGTATGTTAATAAATTAGCAGATTTATTAAATTGGTTATTAAATGGTGCAAATGATATAGAAAAAGAAAAATATATAGACCTTGAAACAAAAATGAGAGCAATTGATGTATTGTGTAGATGTAAGCAAGTACCAACCGCGTCACTAACTAGTACCATACAATTTTTTAAAATATTTTTTAAGTTTTGTAGTGAAACTGACCTCATTAGTTCAGCTATTTTTACTATGGAAAATATTTGTATCACAAGACCAGAGTTTAGATCCGAACTAGTTGAAATCCTTACTACCGCACTAAAAAATAAGGATATCAGGTGTTTAGCAGCACATAGTTTAGTAAAGTTAAACGAAGTAAATAGCCAAAATTTTTTCTTAATATTACAGGAAGTAATTGAAGGAATTAATTATGAATGGGAAATAAATACAGAGAGTATAGAAAAACTATTAAGTACAGAATGGAGATTGTTAGCTTTAAATGCATTATCTTTACTGAACAACGAACTTATAGAAAGTGCGTCCTTCTCATTATTAACAATTTTAGAATGTTTTAAAATAAGTAAAAATATTCAATGGCTCCAAGATTTTTTAGTGAACACTTTAGAACAAAAAGCATATCTTTTTGTTCAAGAAGATAAGTTGTTTTTATATAGTAATAATACAAAAAAACAAATCACTTTTAATAAGCAATTAATATCAATAGTACTTGAAGAGCTTAAAAAGCAAGCTATAGAATTTGGATTGCCTATTGAGGTGTATAACCACTACTTAGGACAAGATTCTTTAGGTTTTAAAGATAAATTATTAAAAGAACAAACAGTATTACATAAAGCGGCAGAGATTGAAGATTTAAAAACAATAGAAGCAATATTAGCGCAAAGTAAAATAGATATAAATGACCAAAATAATGAATTCAAAATAACTCCTTTAATTTTAGCAGCCCAAACACTTCATTGGAGAGCAGTTAAATTACTGGTCGAAAAAGGAGCTGATATTAACCGATACTATTTGCCAAAAAAGGGCGCACCACGCAATGTGATTGATGAGCTGTTGTATATATATAAATTACATTTAAATGATATTGATTATTATGAAGGTGTATATACGTTACTAAAAAGACAGCAAACTACAGAAGGTAATCAAGATAATATACAATGTATAGATGAAGAGACTAGTAAAATTTTAATTAAAGCAATACAAGAAGGAAATTCAAATAACTTAAAAAAATTATTAGAGGGTTTAAACCTAAACTATTATATTGATAGTGAAAATAATACTCTTTTATTATATGCAATTAGACATAAATCTAATATAGAAGTTATTAAACTACTACTTAGAAAAGGAGCATCGGTTACACAAAATAACAGCCAAAGAGAAAATGCCATAAGTACTTGTAAAAAATCAATTGATATTCTCAAAGGCAGAATTATTGAGGAAGAATTTATAGGAATAATAGGTTATCTTATTGAGAAACGTAAGCCTGTAGATAAATTACATTTAGATAATTTACTAAGTAGATTTTTTAAATATTCAAACCAATCTGAACAACTTATATATAATACAATAAATGAACTTCTGGGAAGAAATAACATACAAGGTATAATTGAAAACAATTCTAACAAATATGCGCAATATTTAATAAATGCAGTAAATTTAAAAATTGAGCATGGTAAAGAATTTATACCTGAGTCATCAGATAAGCTTGAAATGTTGAGTATACGGATATTTATATACTTTAATTACCTAGCAAAGTTAATTATATTTAATGAAGGTAACAAAGAAAAGATTAAAAATATATCTAGTGAAATTTTAAATATATTAGAAACTTATAATAATAAAAGAATAGTGGCATTATATGATCAAAGAGTTCCAAACACAAATGACAGAGTTTTTAATTTTTTAAAAGGGTATCAAGCTCAAAATATATACAACCAAGTTAAGTTACTAGAGGTAGGGCAAGAATACAGTTGTGCGAGTGGTTATACCAACTTAGAGCAAACGGGAGGGCATGCAATATATGTTAGCTTTGTAAAGATAGATGAAGAGCAAGTTATAATAAGAATAGATAACCGGTGGCTTAGAGGCAGTGGGTTAGATCAAAAACTTCATGGGAAGGCTCCTTGGGTAATTAATGATAATCCGCCTAGAATAAAGCCTTATTTGTTGGTAATAAGCTCTTTAAATGATAATTTAAAAATATATATAGAAAATATATTACTTGCTAATTCAAATCGTGCAATATCTGTACAGCATGCTATAAAATTAATATATAGTTTTCCTAATAATTCTAACATTTCAAAAGATGAGCAAGAGACTTACTCAAAAGATTGGCCATATCAAGTTAAACAAGAAGAGAGCTATAATTGCGTATTAAGTAGCCATAATTTTGGAGTCATGATTAGAAGAGGAAGAGAACTGTATAATGAGTTACATAGAGAAGAAAAAAGCTATGCTTACGGTAAATCAGAATTTAATGTCATTATCGAACCACAAGATATTCAGAAGCAAATTTCTCTTCTAACAACACATGTAGAAAGATTATCAATTCAAAAGCCTAAATCAAAAGAATTAGACAAATTAGAAAATGAACTAAAAAATAATTCTACTACATTAAGTAAAGAAAGTAAGGAAGTATTAAAAAAACTACTAAGTGAAATCTCCGATTTAAGTAATAAAGAAAAGAGCTCAATTATATATAGCACAATAAAGAAACAAATGCTTGGAGATAAAGGGCAAGATATTCATAATATATCTATTCAGATAACTTCTAAAACAAAAGGTGTGATTAATAAATTTGTAAAGGCCTGTTTTGATTCAAAACTTTTAAATAGTAATTTTGAACCTCCATACGATAAGTCAGCAACATTTGTAATAAAAGGTGAAGAACTACTGAGATATTCTCAAAACATAGAAATAAATTTTGACACCCCAGTTGAGAAGGTATAACTAAAAATAGATGCTATAAGTTTATAATCCTTATAAATTTTAAAAGTATGTACATACATGTACACACACTTCTAAACCTTTAGAAACCTAAGCTAAGCCTAATTGTATAGACGCGTATACACACATTAAGAAAATTAAACAACTACATGTATATACATGAGTAACTCTAGATTATACCTGGCTTACAGCCGATGCACCTATGGGTGCGATTGGTGTGATCAGGATTTTTAGTCCTGATTTCTTTTTCGGCTATGCCGTCGTCCTTTAAAGTAGGGTATTAACTAGAGTAATTGTTAGTAGTTACCAAGATAAATAAAATTAAGCCCTAGTGGCGATTGAACGAATTAGAAAGAACAAGATAAAGAGATAAGATAAGGCTAAAAGCCTTATCCAGAGTATGGCTTTGATTTTAAGTTACGAATTGCTTCAATTTCTTTGTGTATTCTTACGTAATTTGGATGTAAAATAGCTTCTATTAATACGTATTTGGTTCCCACGTCATCATGCCAATCGCCTGTATAGTTGTTAATTAGAGAATATTGCCATTGAACATAATCGGCGATAATTAGCAGTTGTTGATTGAAGAGTGTACAAACCTTTCGGGTATACTTGCAAAAGCCGCTTGAGTCACCTACAAGCGCATAATTGTTATCAATCACTTTAACAGTATGGTTATGAGTAATATTGTTTTCTAATATCCTTAAAATTCTACTTTCCATTTCGTAATCATTTGAATCCAATTCAAAAAGCACTTTTTCAACTTTGTTATAATGATGTAAGTTTTTCATGGTTTAAACTCCTTCTTATTAATTGCATAAGCGACTGAGCACTTGTTATGAGCGAATATGGCAACCCCCCACCCGGCCTGAGAGAGAGTAGCGAACGAAGGGTTGGAGCGGGCAGGGGG
>NZ_JSWE01000196.1 GCF_000815465.1 Candidatus Jidaibacter acanthamoeba
ATTAAGTTGCTTGCCTTACCTTATACCTACCTTCATATTTCATTTCTCGCAACACTGCCCTTTCCATTTTATCCATTCTGATAATGGTACATGTGCTTTAAGCTTTGCTCATTTCATTATCTATATCTGCTTGTAATGCGCTTAAATATTCATTATCAAAGCCTTGTTTTTTAAAAAAGTCATAAGCTTCTTTAGCTGCTCTAATAACTTTTTCCCATAATGGTGAATTAATATAGGCAGAATCTGGTTGTTGTATTCCAATTTCATCTAAAGCCTTATCTAATGTCCTTGCTGCCTTTTCTACCAACTCTGCTTCTTTCTCATTTAATAATGAATACCCAATCAAATTTTTAGCCGGGTACTCATCTAAACACATCTCTTCAATTAATGTACCTTCTGGAAACCTTATGCTATCCCAAAATGCATGGGCATAATTAGGATCTGCCCATATTTTATTTTGGTAATCTTTATCTGATAATTCTTGAATTGCTGCAATTATTCTATTTCTTGCTGCTATGCATTCTAATTGTTCTTTATTCATGGCTTATTCCATTCTTTCCATTTTATCCATTCTGATAACGGTATATGGGCTTCTTCTGTCTTAGATGGTCTCTTAACCTGTGTATCTAATATAGGACTTCCGTTTCTATTAATTACTTGTCCTCCATAAGTAATACGTACGTGATCAACTTTCTGGCTTGGAAATTTTCCTTTAGGATCACCTTTGTCGATTCTAATCACAATTGCACCTTTCTCACTATCCTGTATACGTATCCCAACTCCGCGTTTATTTGGCTTCACATCAGCTAAATCCTTCGGAATCTTATTAAGTGCTTCCGGAGGTAATTCCCAACCAAGTTTATCTAAAGTATTCTTAACTTTCAAGGAATTTAAGTCTTTTACATACGCTTCAGTTTCTGATTTAGAATCTTTAGAGCTTATGTCTTCTTTTTTCTTATTTACACCTTCGTTATTAACTTTTGACTTAAATTTAGGTTGTTCGCTTAAGTCAACTTTATGAACAATATGAGGCTTGCCTATATCTTTGATAATACTTTTTATAGCTGTAGTACCTTGCGTTATGCCTATCCCAAGCATTACTGATGTACTACCCAAAGGCCTTGCTTAAGCCTCCATGCCGCTTTCCTCATACTCTTTGAGCATCCCTTCCTTCCATTCCTCCAAACTTCTCCTCTTCTTTCCTATCTTTCTTATTGCTTGCATCTTCACCTCTCAACTTCGTTACTTCAACAGCAAAGAATACCATCTCATCTTTTCCTTGGATAGATGTCCTTGTTTTAGCGCTTACTCTAATAGTCCTGCCCAACCAAACAATAGGATTCCCTTTAGGCGCACCCACCTCCTCTTATATCTAAAGCAGCATTATCACTTACAGAATATGTACCTTTAAGCTTTGCTCATTTCTTTATCTCTATGTCTTTTTAATAAGTCTATATACTCTTTGTCAAAACCTTGTTTTTTAAAAAAGTCATAAGCTTCAGTTGCTGATTTAACTACTTCTGCCCATAAAGGCGAATTAATATAGGCAGAATCAGGTTGTTCTATACCAATCTGATCTAATGCATTTACTAGTACCTTAGCTACTTTTTCTACCAATTCTGCTTCCTTTTCATTTAATAAAGAGTACCCTATTAAATTTATAGCCGGGTACTCATCTAAACACATCTCTTCAATTAAAGTACCTTCTGGAAACCTTATGCTATCCCAAAATCTATGAGCAGCAGTGGGTGAGCACCATTTTTTATTTTGATATTCTCTATCTGATAAGCTATCCAATGCAGCTATAATCCCTGCCCTCATATCAGGATATTTTAATTTCTCTTTTTTCATGGTTTATTCCATTCTTTCCATTGTAACCATTCTGATAGCGGGATATGAGCCTCGGGAGCTTCTCTAGGTCTAGGAGTTTTATCAGTTTGTAGAATTGGCTTACCATCTCTTCCAATGACTTGTCCATTATAATTAATACGCACATGATCAACCTGCTGGTGTAAATAATCGTTACTAGGATTTCCTTTATCTATTCTAATCACACTAGCTCCTTTCTCGCTATCCTGTATGCGTATACCTACGCCTTCACGATTTGCTTTAACAAATTTTAAATCCCTAGGAATCTTATTTAACGCTTCCTGTGGCAGTTCCCAACCAAGTTTATCTAAAACCTCTTTAACTTTCAAGGAATTTAAGTCTTTTACATGCGCTTCAGTTTCGGGTTTAGAATCTTTAGCGCTTATGTCTTCTTTTTTCTTATTTACACCTTCGTTATTAACTTTTGACTTTGATTTAGGTTGTTCGCTTAAGTCAACTTTATGAACAATATGTGGCTTGCCTATATCTTTGATAATGCTTTTTATAGCTGTAGTACCTTGCGTTATACCTATTCCAAGCATCACTGATGCACTACCCAAAGTCCTTGCTTCTTCTTCGGTTAAGCCAGGAAGGCCTTGCTTAAACCCCCAAGATGCGCTATCAATTAGTTGGTTAATCACTTTATTTATTTCTTCACCAGCTAATTTATCTATTCCACGGTTTATTATCTCTCCTTTTACTACATTAATAGTACCTGCCAACCCAAATAATAATGTCTGGATAGCTGCATTTGCTAATGTTAGACCATGATGTGCTAAAGTAGGATGCTCCTGCTCAAACTTCCTATAGGTCTCAGCTGCAGTATTAATCTTATTAGCTAGCTTTTTCATAGGTTGAGCTTTTATACAATCACTATTACAAGCATATATAGTACCCATATCTAATGGCTCACCAGGTTTTCTAACACCTGTAAGTGTTTCATGTTCTTTTTCTTCTCTTGCTTTCGTTTCTTTTGCTTTGTCGCTCGTACCTAATAATGCTTCTCTTGTTATCTCTGCTTTATTCTCAGGGATAGAGTCCTGCATATCTCTGCTTAATTTTTTTAAAGCAGCTTGCTCTTTTTCACCTAAAGATTTATCATTATCCAGTATATCCTTAATTGCTTTATCAATATTTTTATCGAGCTTTTTATGCGGCATTTTATAAGCTAATGATTCAGGCATGCTATCTAAAATATCATAATAGCTATTCTTAAAGCTTTTAGCCATGTGTTCGCCTAACTTGCTAAAGCTAAACTTGCCATCCTCTGAATATGCATCCTTAAACGCTCCCCAGTTAAATTCGGTATACTGAGCATTTATAGGGTCAATCACCGTCCCGCTTTCATGTTTAAGGTTGTTTATATCTCTGCTATATTCACCATTAAGAGGTGCATCTATTGTACCTCCACCTAAACCGGCTTTAACCTCTTGCTCCTTATCCGTATAACCAAATTGAGCACCATAGCTCGCACCAACAAAGCTATTGCCGCTTCCCGATCCACTACTATATGAAGCACCGAGGAGTGCGCCTTCATCATAGCCGTATATACTTTCAGCTATTACTTCAGCTGCTTTAATATATAATTTACCTTTATCGGTATATGTACCATTCTCATTACGTTCTGCATTAGCTATCACAGCTCCTGCTATTTTCAGAGTTTCATTGATTACTAATTCCAATTTCTCTTTGCCTATTATCCCGGCTATCTCTTCTACCCACTTGGTTTCACTCCTGCCATAATAACCACCACCTCCGGTTAACGCAGTATTTATAGCGGTGATGTCGGAACCGCTTAAACTAAAGCCGGAACTTTTAGACTCAGCCAAACGTTGCACCGAATTAAGCACTAAGCTTTTTGCATTCATTATTATCTTATCAGCTTCCATATAGCCGCCTTCAATATTTACCGGCCCCCCGATATCAAAGATTATCTCATCCTTTATCATGACTTGCAGCATATGATAGTTTTGTACACTTCCTTTATTCTTACTTATCGGAGTAACACTAAGACTAGGGATAATACCTCCTCCAAGCGGTATAATTATCTCCCCTGAACTACCTGATCTGGATTCTTCATAGCTGCTAAATGCTGCAGCTAAATGTACATCTTTTGCTCTTACATACCATTTGTAGCCTATAATCCTAGTGCCTTTAAAATAAATCTTATCTGTTTCATGGGTGGTATTACCAAAACTGGTAAACTCACTTACTACCGGCTCAACTCGTGTTATTTCTAACCTCTCTTTTTTTATCTTTCCATGAATATACATCCCTCCTTGAACCGGCATAGTTATAAACTTAGCCCAATTTACCAGCATATTATATGCCTTGAACACCGCATTGATCGCACCTTCAGGAGTAGCAACATTACTTTGGAAAGTATCTTTAGTGCTATCTATCGCATTTGATAAGCTACTACGGAACCCTAGCTTTAAATGTAGACTTGCACTAAAGTCTTTATTTAATTGGCTAGATCTACGTTCAGCAGGCTCATCTATATGCCCTAACCCTTTAATTAGTGCATCTTGATAGGTAAGAATAGCTCCCTTAGTATGTAAATATCCATTCTTAGAATGTAATTCCAGTTGCTTAGCCGTGATACTGGATTGTATAGGGATGAAATCTACTCTTTCGCGGTATGATTCTTTAATTTCAACTCCCATTTTAAGCCCTATTTCTTCTTTGGTGGCTGAAACTCCAAACCCTACCATTTCTTTGATGGTATGAACAATATTAACTCTTTCATTATCATTAGCTCCAATTTCAATCCCCCCCGGAGCTATAATAACAAATTTACCCGTCTCATGATTAATATGACTCGAAAGCTGAGTATACTTCCCATTGGTTACTATATATGCTGTATTATCTGTCGGGTCATCCTTATCGCCAACTATAACTATTACAGAAGGCTCTTGGTTTACTCGAGAATTCTGAGTAACTTTAGTAGTGGTTTTAATACCTACCATCCCATTACCAAAACCTAAACCGCTTTTTTCAACCGTAGTTTGCTCAAATGACTGAAGTCCTACAGAACCTAATACTACATTAGCTTTTTCAGGATTATTAACTCCCGCCTCCATGTAAAGTTTTTTTGTATAAACCTTAGCTGCATATAGCGCTATATCACCATGAGATATGACATTTAATTCTCTTAGCGGGTTTTTTGATTCACCAATTTGATTACCAATAGCTCTCTCCTGGTATCTGACATGATGGATAGATTCACTACTAAAAAACCCCTCATCTTCTTCATATGACTCACTATAGTCAAAGTCTTTTGCTACTACTAAGTTAATCCCACCTTTTTCACTTAAAAAATTAACTACCGAGTTTCCTTCTATAACCAGTCCTTCATAGTATTGGTTACCTCCTGAAGAGAACCTTATCTCTCCTTCAAAAGTATTTAGTACATTACGAAGGGAAGCAAACTTAACATAACCGTCATCATAGTAACGTTGATATCCGCTTATATCTCTTCCGGGTACTGCAATTATATCACCTCCTACTTGAGCTGTTATTTTACCCTTTAATTTTGCAGCTTGAAGTAAGAAGTCTTGCTTAATTAATAGTGTTACTTCACCTTTTTCAGCACTTAATGCACCATAAGTTAGCCTTTGAGTGTAAGTATACTCATAATGTGTTTGAGTGTGCATCAACGAGGCAATTGCCAAACGATCTACTTCTAAGATTAAAGCTCCATCTCCGCTTTTCTTAAGCTCACCAACTACCGCCATATCTAGAGCCTTTATATGCCCTTGCTCACCAAGTAAACTTCCCGCACTAAATAATGAATTTATTGATACGTCCCAAAAACCGGCCATCATAAATGCCCCTGCTCTTGCAGGCGCATTAAATATCATTTCTTTAGGGAAATATACAGCAGGAGTTAGTACCTTAATGCCTTCAAAATCTTCGTATACTGGCCATATAAATGGTTTTTCTATAAGATGAAATTGGTTTTGCATTGGGGGTATACCTATTTGAAGCTGGAGTTTACTAGCATGCTCTATCCCACTATCGAGTAGTAGTTTTACCTCCGTGCAATGGCGCTCACTTAAGCTTTTATCATACACACCTATACTAATTAAGTATGCCCGTAAGCTGTGATCTAATGCACTGATTTCTCTAAATCCCAGTTTCTCCTCTAAGGCTTTCTTAACCAACTCCACTTGGCAATTAGAATCACAGATAATCTTACCTACCATTTCAGGAGTAAAGCTAAGAGTACGTAAAATATAGGTGATATCAATATTGCAGGATTTTAATGGAGTATATCGCTCATTGTATAGATACTCATAGTAAGCATTATTAGGATCATTGCTATCCCCAAGCTTAGGTACATTTTCTATTATACTATACTTTAATTCAAAAAATTTTTTATTTAATTTTTTAGCCGGCCTTGCTTCTTGTTCATCAATTCTAATTGGTCGTGAGGGATCAGGTGCTATAACTACCTGGAAATTATTTATTAAGCTTAAGCTATCGCTTTTAACTGCGGTTATCACTCCATTAGCTGTATAACCTGCTATTGCCCTTAATTGTGAAACAGCATCATTTGAATAAAATGTAGATCGGATTAGACAACCTGTCTCGATCTTATTAAACTTACCATATATTCCTTCCCTCCCGACAAATGAGGCAGGAATACACCCTCCGTTAGCTGAAGGAGAAGTTTTAACCAATATATTAGGTGCATTATCACCTATATTAATTATTTGACCGGCTTGTATATTGCTTTCTTCAATTATCGCTTCTTTAATATCTAAGTAAAGATTCCCTTTAACATTTATAAAAGAGGGTGTACAACTTTGATCTCTAAACATACGATTTACTGACGCTGAACAAGCAGCCTCTATATGCATACTACTTTCTTTTATCACTGCATTATTTGATACTTCTATACTTGCAAATTGAAGTTTTAAATGTCCTTTCCCTGTACAATGCTCTCTATCTAAATTTTCTAAAATTAAATCATAGGTTCGAATTTTAGAATAACGATTAGGATGGAAAAAAAATTTATAATTTATCTCAGTTAACCCGCCGCAATCTATTTGTGCAGACTCGTATAAAACTACAACTTCGGATGAAAGAAAAACATTACCCAAAGTTTGTAACAAACCTACAACACCTAATTGAATACGATCTCCATATCGAGTAGCAATGAGTCTTATTTCTTTAGATACTTGCCATTTCCCCCACACAATACCAATACCTCCACTTTCAATCTTTATCGATTCAACATTCACTGCATAAAAATCTTCAGCAAAGTATACGCTGCCACATTTAATATCTACATTGCGTATATTTGCTATATTGCTGAAAGGTATAAAGTGTTTAGGAGCATAAATTGTTATAAAATCTGTTATAGAATCTGAATGGGAAAAGGGTGGAAATTTATTATTAAAGTTACCATATAACTCTAAATTTAATCCCTTACATTTTGGAAAAGAAGTAGCATAATAATGCTGCCCGATAAAACCTATAGTACCTTTAACATTACCTAATTTTGTATTATCATCCCAAATGCCAGTGTATTTTCCATTGCTATCTTTCGCTATCCAATAAAAGTTTTCATTTACATTAGTTTTATTTGGTGAATGGTTGAGATATTTTCCAGCAGTGACTGTGAAATTTGTAGCATTAATAGTACCATCAATTATAACCTCCGGGGCTTCAATATCTAAAGCGTTTACAACATTTATAGTACCAATGCTAAATGAAAAGGGTGCTAAAGTGGTAACTTTAGCTTGCTTAGCATTTATAGAGCCATTATAACTGAGGATTGTAAATGCCTCCGGAACTTCAAGTATAATATTTTCAACATTAATACTGCATGTTGAAAAGTCCAGTGGCGGGTTATTGCTTAATTGATTTAAAGAATTTTTAGAAAAAAAGTTTAAATCCTTAAAATTAAGAGTTCCGTGCTGGCAGTGTATTGAGCTTGCATAAAACTCAGCAACTGTGTTATTAGCAGAAACATTACCTTTTAGGTTAATGGCTGTGAGATTCTTATCAAATTGTATTTCCGCTAAGGTTGGGCTATTAGCATCATAATGTTCACTCTTATCATAGTAATTAAAAAAGTCCGCAGCTATTAGAGCAAATTTTACTATCCCACTTAACTTTATATCTTCAATATCAAATCCTGATTTAGAAAAAATATATAGTTGAGCAGGTTTACCGCTTATATTTAATTCGCTTTTAAGTTCGGCTGGTTCGTTATCATTAACGTTAATTATTATAATGTCACTCTTAGTGTTAAAAATATTAAGTCCTTCTTCACCCATGACAAGTTTATCCATAAATATCGGATGTAGATAATTTATACTTGTTTGGTTGTTGCTTAAAGGCGTGGTAAAGTTATTATAAGAGTGTTCAAGATTAACAAGCTCACCGTTTAAATTTATTACATAGTTCTCTCTAGGCAATGAAATATTATATTCTTTAATATAAGGCTCTATAACATCTAAAGATGACCAAGGAGCACTCCAGGTATTATATCCTAGAAACATTCCTTCAGATTCTGCAAAATGATATTCAGCCATGTAATAAATTTGTAAGAATTAATCTTTAATAAATATGTTAGGAAATATGCAAGGTTAGCAAGTTAAGAAAAGAGGCATAAATATTTTACAATTAGTAATAATATATCAATTATACATAAATATTACCTTTATAAGCTTAATTATTATAATTCTTGATAATGCAATTTTTTTAAGATTATAAACTGAATAAATATGGTGTTTTTAAACTTGATGAAATTGTATTAATGTTATTTATAAAATTAGCATAAACTAGCAAGTAACTTATTACTTATAAATAGATGCACAAATAATCAGAATTTAATTCATTACTTATTCTATTTTAAAATCACTGTATTAAATTATTTTCTACCTATATTTTTTTACAAAGCCGTATTACATGAGTTTTAAATATAGAATTATAGATTATTAATTTAATGAAAAAAGTTATAGTACTGTGACTAAGCACCTAAATGAAAAAATAACATCATTAGTAATAAGCCCCGGCTCCGGTGAATTTATCTATTCGCCATTAATAATTTATGATAAAGATAATACTCCATTAAATGCTAACTCAAATTCAACAAAATCAAATATTCTACTAACGATTGAACAACTGAAGCATGACTTTCCAAACTTAAAAAATGTTTCTTTATTAGTAGGTTGGTTTGCCAATAAAGTAGAAGCAAATAATATTAGTATAGTCCCAAAAGTTGAAACTAGCGTACCTGTACAAGGTGAAGATTGGCAAGTAGGTAAATATACTAGAAATACAGCAAAGTTAGTATCTCAAGTCAACGGAAAACCTAGCTGGGGCGGAACCCCAAATGATAAGTCAGTTGTAGAAGTATGTGAATTATTAAAAGCGAATGGTTATAATATTACATTATACCCTATACTCTTTGTTGATCAGCCTAATAAACCTTGGCGAGGATTTATCCATGCTACATCCGATCAGGAAATAGAACATTTTTTTTATGAGTATACAAAATTTATAATGCATTATACTACACTTGAATATGAGAGTAAAAAACTGAAAGATTACATCAGTAGCTTCATAATAGGGTCAAAGTTTAAGGACTTACTAAAGTATAGAAGCTCAAATAACGAATTCTTAGCTGTTGAAAAGCTAATATTACTAGCAAACAAAGTTAAATCAGAGGTAGGAAAAAAGGTAAAATTAACATATGCAGCTAACTGGGACGAATACCACCATACTGATAATGGGTGGCATCATTTAGATTCTTTATGGGCATCTGACAATATAGATTATATAGGAATAAATGCATACTTTCCACTTACTGATAACTTACCGCAAGAGAATATAAGTTATGATATAATAAAGGAAGGGTGGGAAAGCGGAGAGTATTATGATTATATTAAAAACAAGAATGGCAAACAGATACCGATTAAACCGGATTGGGCAATAAAAAATATTGAGTATTGGTGGAAAAACTACCATTACAACCCGGATGTAAAGGTAACTAAATGGCGACCTAAATTGAAGCCTATAATTTTCACTGAAATTGGCTTTCCTTCTATAGACGGGTGTACTAACCAACCTAACTTATACATTGATTTAACAACGAGTAATACTAAATTACCCCCAAATTCAAAAGGACTAGTAGATTATAAAGCTCAGCAAATAGCACTTGAAGCCACTTTAGACTATTGGCAAGATAAAGAGTCAAAACAAGGTAATATAGGACTAATCGGAGATAAAGGAGCCTTCGTTTATAGTATAGATGCAAGATATGATTTTTACAATTGGCCTAAAAATTATGCAGATACGGAAAATTATAAATATGGTCATTGGGTTAAATTAAATAGTACACCTGATTTAAATGCAAGTAGCTTTAATTTTGCCATACCTTCATTAATTATTATTTCTATATGCGTTATAATTATGGCTTATAAAGCCAGATAGTTACTCATGTTTGTTTTAATCATGTTATGTATCATATAATATTGGTTTTATAAGTATTTATAAGTTTGCTTAAGGTAATATTTAAATTATACATATTATAAGTTTTTTATAAGCTCTGATTTGAATATCAGTATCTTTAGTGGGTAATATTTATTTCAAAAATGGTTACAAACTTGAGACGTTAAGATTTTTTAAATAGTTTTACGCTTAGATAAAAAAGCTAATCATTTAATAACTGATTATTTTTGAAAATAGATAGAGAATGTTTTAGAACTATAAAACAATATCTCTTTAATAGCTTTTTAAAGATACCTTAATAATATCTCGCAAAGATACCTTGCCTCTCATACATTACCAGGCCTATATAATATCAATATAACTATACTAACTTAACTAAACTGTTATGTTGACGCTTACCGGTACTTCAGTGATTCAATTATATTTTTCATTTATTTAGCATATTTAGTAAAATATATACTTATTACTTTTTATTAAATAATATTATATTTTTATTAAAAGTGGACTTCCATAGTAAATTTTCAAATATTATAATGCAAATATAACTTATAGTTAAAAACCTTAGTTAATATAAAAATCTTATTATAAAACCTTTTAATGTTTTTCTTATAATATTTTATCTACCAGGCAATTAACTATTAAGTAAGACTGCTCTAGATACCTGCCAGTATTTAAAGCAGTACTTTTTTTAATTCAAATAGGAGAAAAAAATGCGTAATATATTAAATCCCATTTTCACTAATTATTATAATACTACTCAATCTGATAATAAAGAAGAAATTGAGCAGTATTTCAAGAATATAACCAATGAACGGGTAGGAAAATGGTTTGAAGCTTTTTTGAAGTTTACAAATCAAAAAATGATTACAGGTATGGTAATGCAAAACCTATTCCAAGATTTACAAGAAGCCCAAATAATCACTACTCCCTTATCTATTTTAGATGTGGGGTGCGGAGAAGGGGAACTAGCTATGCAAATTTACAAACTTGGTCAACACAATTACACTCTATTTATTATTACGGCATAGATAATGATGCAAGGTTTATTAATACTATTCATAACGCTTTAATCGATTTGCAAGTTCTTCATCGACTTAAGCAAGGTAGTTGTTTTAGCTCTGATATAGATGACTTGCCAAATAGTATGAACATCATCTTAGCTTCAAATGTTGCATACTATGCTCCTAACATCGATAGATTCATGCACACCCTTCTATCAAAAAAGAATTCGGATGGTATTTTAGTCTCTATTCATGAATCCTCTACCTCTATTCCGAATTTTTTAAGAGAAAAATATGGTGCGGGAGTAGATACTAAAACAGCATATAAGATCAAAGCCTGCTTAGATAAAATGCAAGTAAAGTATTGTGAATTTATAATACCATCAAAAATAACTTTATCCGAAAATTATCATAATATGGCATTGCAATTGCTGAAATCTACTCAAAGTATTGTAAGCAATCAGGACATTCCTGTTTTAAATGCTGATCATCAGCAATTTAAAATGCTTCTGGAGTTCGTGGTTCAGGCAAGCTTAGAATCATTAAAACATCAAGGCTCACTAAATAATTATATTAACGACATACTTAATATAGCTAAAAAGAATAAAGGCTCTATACCGATTAAATCTTCTGTGGTTTTAGTTGTTCCGGAAGATGTACATAACAAAATTTATAGCATCGTAGACAAAAAAGGATTCTCTAAATCTGATGATATAAGTTATTCTCATTTTATGCTATAATCGTTTATTAAAGGCAGGAGAGTTTTCCTGCCTTTATACCTGTATCGATAATTTTATCTATATAATTAGCATCTATAGTTTCCGAGCAATAAAAATTTTCATACACATTATTTACAATATCTAATATGGTTTTATGATCGTAATTAACTTTATGAGTTTTTAAGGCTTTATCAACCTGTAATATTGCTTGTTTGAAAAGTTTATTTTTTAGTTTCAAAGTTTGCTCATTTGAAGAAATAGGTAGTATTTCTTTTAAAGATGATAAATGCTGGCTTACTATTAAGTTTTCAATTTTGGATTTAGTAATGAAAGAAAATACCCCTCTCACCTTTCTTTTATCTGAAGTAAAGTTAGGTATGTAATGTATTTCTAAATACATGAATTCCTGTTCTTTACATTGCCATAAATAGTTAAAAGTAACTTCTTCTCCTAAAATGCTTTATTTAAAAATGGTTTACATATCGTATATCCTTGTTCCCCTACTAATTCTCTGAGGTTTTTTCCAACTATGTCTTTACAAGGTATATTAAAAATATTTTCATATGTTTTGCTTAAGAATAAAAGTTTATGACCCTTATCAATATATGAGAAAAACATAGGGGAGTCTAAATTTAGAAGTTTTAAATAACTGTTATCAAAACATTCCAGCGAATAATCTTGGCAAAAATCATATTTTCTATCCCCACTTATTAAAGTTGAATCCATTTCATTAGTAGTTAAAAGCCATTCATTACATATTACTATGCCTATATCCTTAAACATCTTATATTGTTGTTTAATAGCAAGCTGATTAGTATCAATACTTTTAGGTAGTTTGTTTGATTGCTCAGTATTCTTTTTAATGTATTTCTGACTTATACGGATTAGAGATTTTATATACTGTAATTTTTCATTAGTACTTAAAGAGTATTTTTTTACTTCACCTTTTATTAGATCATTAGCTCTAAAACTATAGTAGTTATATTCATTTATTATTAAATGATCTAGCAAAGTTATATCAAATACTTCTAAGGATTTAAATAGTTTTGAGGTTACTTTTATATCTTCTCTTGATGGCAGTAGAATGCCGCTAGGGTGGTTATGTGCAACAATCAATCCTTTTGCTCTATATATAAGTGCTTTTCTTACTATATCTTTAGGATTTACCCTGACCGATTCCAGATTACCATCGGATATAAATTCTTCTTGAATTACTTTATATTTTTGATCTAAATATAATACTGCAAAAACTTCCTTGTTGTTTCCTTCAAAAACTAGCCTACAATATTCTGATACTATCTTAGTATTATTTAATACTGATATTTTATCTAACTTTTCCTTTTTGCTTCTTCTAATGCCTTCTTTTATGTATTTAAGTAGCAGTGCTGATGCATCATTAAGATTTGCATATTCTTTAATGCAAGCTTGCTCAGTTTTAATTATATTTGATAAGCTACCATATTTGTTAATCAGCTTTCTTGCTTTATTAGATGCTTCTTCACCTTCTGATTGTAGTAACAAATTTTTAATAAACTGGTAATCTTCAAGAGAGCTTATTTTGTCCTCTTTAAGATGATTAGTGCCCATTCTTTATACTCAAACAAACTTAAAAGGTTATATTATTTTTTATGTGATATTACTTATTTTTCATTATTATCAAAGTTATATATGGATTAATAAATAATTATTGATGTCCAAAATATTGTTTATATTAAACATTTATAAAAATGTTTAGCAACCACAATACTTAATAACTATGCTAGTTATTATAACTTTCAGCTTCTAGTAACAGCACTGCACTACTACAGCAGTAGATAATTATCTAAACTCAATTATAAAAGTTTACTATATAACACCATGAGCATAGTAAATGGATAAGCTTAAAAGTAGTGACAAAAGATTACATTTTCTTAGAAAACTAATAAACCGGTACCGTCAACTTATGTTTGAAACGGAAGAAGAAGTTATTACAGAAGAAATTGCTTGTTTTCATAGAACTGATGATATGTCCCCTGCAAGTCTGGGTTTAAGTTTAAAGGAAGCAAAATTAATAACATCCGAAGCCCAAAAAAGCATGATTGGTCATCAAATCAAACGGTATATTGCTGCTGAAAAAATTTGTAGTTGTTGTAATAAAAAGCTTAGTTTAAAAGGTTATCA
>NZ_JSWE01000197.1 GCF_000815465.1 Candidatus Jidaibacter acanthamoeba
TTATCACTTAACCCGTTCCACCTGGGTTCTTCTATTTCAATAATTCTAACACCTTGAAAGGGATAACCAGTAACAAACGGTTTCTCTTTATGCACCCACCTGGCAAAGTGTTTTAGCGTAGCCATAATCCTGCTTACTGAAGTTGCTTTATATGGTTTATTTAAACTATTCTTTGCTTCATATAACAAATATCCTTGGAAAGCTTTTGTGATTGAAGGCGTCCATAAATCTATTATCTCTGAATTTAATGAAGCTTGAAAAAAGTTTATAAATAAATTTAAATCTCTTTTCTTAGCTTCTATGGTTGCAGTTGGGCTACCTAACACATGAATTTGGAAATAAAAATTCGCCCAATACTCAAGTAAACCTTTATGGTTACTTGTTATACTTGTTAATTGCGTAGCCTTATTATCTAACATCCGGCTCACACTTATTATTTATATACTCTTTAAGC
>NZ_JSWE01000198.1 GCF_000815465.1 Candidatus Jidaibacter acanthamoeba
ACAAATATCCTTGGAAAGCTTTTGTGATTGAAGGCGTCCATAAATCTATTATCTCGGAACCTAATGAAGCTTGAAAAAAGTTTATAAATAAATTTAGATCTCTCTTCTTAGCCTCTATAGTTGAACTTGGGCTACCTAACACATGAATTTGGAAATAAAGATTTGCCCAATACTCAAGTAAAACTTTATGGTTACTTATTAATTGCGTAGCCTTATTATCTAACATCCGGCTCATACTTATTATTTATATACTCTTTAAGCTCATTATCAAATGTCATGATATTTAAGTTGCTTACTATTGACTTAGCTGCAAGTAAAGAATCTACTATATGTAGTTTAGTGGTTATATATATTTCTAAAGCTTTAATTATAATTTCTTTCTCATTAATTACTAATCCTTTATACATCTTGAGAAATCATTTGGATGCAACTCAAAAATATATCCTAGAGCCTTGCCATTGTTAGCATCCAACATATAATCAGAAAAAGCAAGTGCTAAAGGTCAGACCTCTAACAGAGAAATATTCTTGGTTACAATTTAAACAACGAAGGTATTAATCACGTGCAGCAGGAACCCCATAAAAGACTATCACACTGTTATTTGATGATTGACTTCCCAAACTTTAGCAACAATAAGTTCTAATTCTTCTTTACTATAATTTTTTCTTAGACGCTCAACCTCTTCATCAATTCTAGCTTTTTTTTTCCGGCTGTATCTCTACATCTTTTTTATTATTAGTTGCTATATCTACCCATGACCTTTTTTTATTATCATGACTAGATATATTTTCTTTATTGTTTAAATCATCTTCTAAAGATTGCTTGGTTTTTTGAACTTGTTTATTAAATTGTGCAATTAATGGTTCACTTGTAAGGGATGTAAGTTGAATTGCAGAATCTAAGAGATAGCCTTGATGTATATGGCTATCTTCGTTCTGAATCATGTATTCCAAAACATTTTTAGTTATTACTTTAGTTCCAATATCCAAATCTTTATAATACTGCTTTGCTTCTTCTATAAAAGGCTTTATATTGCCTTGAATATTAGAATATGATTCTAATATTAATTTTAATGGGTAATCTTTTTGGGGTTCATCTACAGCAATATAGACCTTCTCAAATCCATGTTTTTTAGCAATTGTAGTTATAATATCCTTGCGTTCTAGTATAGTTTCCAAATCTAGCATTTTATTTTCCTTAATTTGGTTAAATATTACTTTATATTATATATAATTTTACTTGATTATAAACAGAGATGATTTAAATAATTTATTTATGATATTATATTAGTATTTCTAATTAATTTGCCTTGCTTATAATTCTTAATTTTAGTTGTTAGCTGTAATAGTAATTATAGTTACATACCTTTTTCGGGAGTACTTTTCTACAGGTTGTTCTGTGTATTCAGCTTCTAAGTCATCTTCGTCTTGAGGTTGTTTCCTCTTATTAGAAATCCTATTACTAGTATCTCCTTGCCTACCGGATTGCTCGCTTAAATTTATATTATTGTTTTTATCTTTTTCTTGCATAATAATTATTTTTTTATAGTATATAATTGTAATTATACTATCTATTTCTCAAATAACAAATATTTTAACAACTAATTCAGGTTAACTAGTATGCGCCAAAAAAAGCACTTAAAGAAAAATAGTATTAGCCAGCTAGAAAACCAGGAGACCAAAGATAAAATTATTGATTTTTTTAAAGTTAATTTAAGAAAAAATAATTTTGAAAAGATTTCTGATTGGCTGGATAAATTTGGGCTTTATGTAAAGGATAAGGTATTATGCTTAGATGATTATAAAATATTTAAATGGACAATTGCAAATAACCATTTAGATGGTTTTAAGTTTATGGCTGAAAATCTTTCAAGGCAAAGCTTATTATATTTATTATATCATGACGAAGGTTTTATATTTAAAATGTTTATAAAGATGCAAAAAGCCGTTACCAATATCAATGAGTTCAAAGAGGATGAATGTCTAAACATATTTAGCCTTTTTTTAAATACAGATAAAGATTATTTTAGTGAAATATTATTGAAAAAAAGCCTGCCTGATTTAGTTAAATCGTGTTTTGACAGAGCCTTAAGCATTGTTGAAGAATGTAATAAGGAAAATCAAGATCTAAACAATAACAGTTCTGAAAAATCTAAAAATATTCAAAATAATGGCAATTGGACTAAAAAAATTACTTCTGAAAATAATTTGGAAAAGCCAATTTCTTTAAAATAACTTATCGAGTATAATATATGAATTTCTGCTAGTAAAACTAGATTTAGGGTCAAATATAAATAATAGATTATAATAGTGGATAAATTAAAGAGCCATACAAGGCAGTCATACTTGCAAGCTTTTTTATGACATCTTTTAAAAAATAATATTACAAAAATATCAATATCATTGACTTATTTTTTAAGGAATAATGATTAAGAAAAATATTTTTTTGCATTACTATTATTAAATATTAACCGACTTAAAGAGTAATGATCTACTAATCTTAAACATCTTGCATATCTCTGCTATGCTGTTACTCTTATCTGCATATAACCTTCTCATCATCAACAGCTCCGGCTCACTTAGCTTCTTAGGCCTTCCGCCTAACCTACCCCTCGATCGTGCTGCACTTAATCCTGATATTGTTCTTTCTTTTATTATATCCTTCTCAAATTCCGCTATCGCTGCAAATATATGAAAAAACAACTTACCACCTGAAGTAGTAGTATCTATATTCTCTTGTAATGACTTAAATCCTATCTGCCTATTATTAAGCTCTCCTATCTCATCTATCAAATGCCTCAACGATCTTCCTAACCTATCAAGTTTATAAACTACTATCGTATCTTGACCATTCCTTGCATATTTCTTCAGTTCCATGTACTGAGGTCTATCTGCTTTAGTCCCGCTTATCTTCTCTGCAAATATTTCTCCACACCCTGCTTTCTTTAATGCGTCTATTTGCATATCTAAGTTTTGATCATTAGTTGAAACCCTTGCATATCCTATCAGCATTATCTTACCACTATTATCTCAACACCCTGATAGTCTATTTCTTTCCATATCCTATCAGCAGTCACTATAGGTAACCCTGTAACTATACCTGCTGCTATGCATGCTCTGTCTCCTAGTGATAACCCATATGGCTTTGTAATACTTACCATCTCTCCAGCTATTCCTGCCTGCTGCTCATCAAAGGGTATTACCTTTTCTACTGCTTTATATATATACTCTAAGGATTGCTCTTTGCTTATATCTTCATATTCTTTAAAGATCTTAATTGCTTCTGAAAGATTAACTGCTGATAATATTGACTTAGGCATATACTTAGCTACTAACTCCCAACCCTCCTCTTGATAAAAGAATGCCATGAAGGCAGAAGTGTCTATTATTATATTTCTATATTTATCTAAGTTCATATCTAATTACTCTACTCTACCTTATTTTCTTCTCGTCTAATTCTTATAATTTCATCAGTCATGGAAATTCCTTCTTTTTTTCTGCTAGCAAAGAAGCTTTGTATTTCTCTTATTACATCTTGGTACTTAAGGAGTTTTATTTCGTTATCAATTTTACGCAGCACTAATGTGTCTCCTGTATTTACGTTTATCTCTCTTCTAAGTTCTAGCGGGATTAGTATTCTACCACTCCTGTCAACTTCTGTTCTAAAATCTGCCATGTTATATATTTATCATTATTTATATACATTAAATAATAACTATAACGCCTTATATTGTCAAACACCATGGATAGCAATTAGTTATAAATAGAAATAATCTCTATACTTATTAAATATAGCATATTTATCTACTTTGATTTGGATATTGGTTTATACACTCAAATGTTATTATTTTTCGTTAGACAACTTATAAAAAGCCAAGCAGTGTAATAAACGAATATTGATATATTGACATAAAAGCAATACGGACTGATCATCAGTATTGTTTTGAGTAGGAGCCGTAATGATCGTAGATAGCAAATATCGTGAAAAGCAAGGACTCCTACTCAAGTTATAAAGTGGTCAAGCCGAACAGTTGACTTGAGTACTAAACTCGGATTTATCAGCGAGGTAATTACCATGAAATGCTACCTTGGAATCGATATATCAAAGAATTTTTTAGACGTTCACATCAGACCTGCAGGAATAAAAGAAAGATTCCAGTATGATAATACTGGGATCAGGTTATTGATAACTTTGCTCAAGGAGTATAGTGAAATATTTGTTGTGCTAGAGGCAACAGGAGGATATGAGCGCACTCTTTCAGAAGCTTTATCATCTGAGTCGATAAGCTACCATATAGCAAATCCTGCTAGAGTTCGCGAATTTGCAAGAGCTACAGGTAAGCTAGCTAAAACTAATAGAATTGATGCTGAAATTTTAAGCTTGTTTGCTGAAAAGATTGAGCTTCCAATCTCAACACCAAAAAGCAAAGATGAAATTTTACTTAAAGCCCTTATAATGCGTAAAACACAAATAAAATCAGAGTTAGTTAGAGAAAAAAACCGTCTTGATAAGACAATACATCCTATAATTCTAGAAGATATTAAATCCCAAATAAAAGCTTTGCAGGAAAAAATTACAAAGTATGATAGTGAAATAAAAAACTTAATATCTACTTTAGACAACTTTAGCAGTAAAGCTAAAATTATTGCATCTGTACCGGGAATCGGTTGTGCTACAGCTGCAATTTTAGTCTCTGAACTACCTAAATTAGGAAAACTTAATGGCAAGCAAATTGCAGCCCTAGTAGGCGTGGCTCCAATGAATTGGGATAGTGGAGGATGCTCTAAAAAACGTTCCATTAAAGCAGGACGTACTTTTATCAGACATTCCCTGTATATGGCTACTGTAGTAGCAATTACCCATAACCCTAAATTAAAGGAGTTTTACCAATGACTAAAAAACAACGGCAAACCACTGAATTAACCGTGATACCGTGTTTAAAGTCAATATGATAAAATAGATTTTTTTTTTGATATTCCACTCGCTACAGCGCTATATTAGTTTGCGCTCGCTATGCGCTTAACTATTGTTTTCCATACAGCTTAGATTATTCTCTCATTTTTTACTTCCTTAAAATAGATTGTTTAGAAAAAAAGTTTCTGTTTCCCCAATATTTGCTACTTTATTAAATACGCCGTTTATATGTGTAAAAGTTTGCATGGAAAGTTTTCCTAAATTTTTATTATTTTATCCGATATCCATACTATGTTGAGTATTGGAATTTTGTTTAAAAATGAACTCTTGCCATTTTGTAATTATTTTCTCTGCTGCTTGTTCACTAAGCCTGGGGTATCCCTCCTCTTCTAATGGATGTATAGCACTGTGAACAGCGATTTTGGCTATTATGTTCATATTTATTCTAGGATCATTTTCAGCTTTGTAAAAAGCAACTGCAACTCTGGCTAAATTAGTTCTGGTGTTGTGTTCCATGGCAGAAGTTTCCACCTCCTCTACAAAGTCATCATTCATCTTTTGAAGTCTTTGCCTATAACTGAGTGAAGCAGTAACAGACCTTAATGTATTTAATTCTTTTTCAAGCTCTTTAATCTTCTTTTCTTTTTCCTCAAAGCTTAACAGGCTGGTTTCAAGTTCTTTATCGCCTGTCTCTCTAGCCAAGTCAAAAGGTGTTTTATTAAAATTATTAGGAATACGATTATTAGCCCCATGCTTAACTAAACAGCTTATGACTTCTATATTCTTGTTAATTACAGCTAGATGTAGAGGTGTGTTACCTTCGCTGTCGCGCACATCTAAAAAAGCTTTATGTTGCAAAAGATACTCTACAATAGATAATTTATTTATATCAACAGCTAAATGAAGAGGTGTAGTTAACTTATCATTAGCTCCCCAATAATAATAGCCTGGAAATATATTACTTTTAAGTTCATTTAATTTTTGATTTATTATTAACTCAGTAAATTCTTCATATGGGATAGCTCCCTGTACAAAAACATCTTCTCTATCAGATATCTCTCTAATTACTTGCCCTACTATATTTCTGTTATTATGGTGTATTGAATTTCCCCTTGCCGCTCTGACTGATACTGTTTTATCTTTGATGTCCGAAGCTTTACGCATAGGAGTATCAACAGGTAATTGCATGGTAAACAAACCATCTATTCCTCTATATATAAGTATGCCTCCTAGTTCTTCAGCCTTCTTTCTAGCTAGCTCAATCATTTTCACTTCATGGTAGGAACATAGCCATTCTCCTAGTATTTGCTTGAACCGCTCCATGCCATCAGTGTGAGGTTGAAGGCTAATAAATTTCCTTTGTAATTCTAGATACATTGTTCTAGTTAATCCATATTTCTCTAAATAAAAGGTTTTATATCCTCGATGAAAAGAAGGATATTTAGCTATATGGGTTTTTATTATTCTCTCAGCAGGTATCGATGCTGGAAAGCTAGTTTCTCTTTCTGGTACTGTTATATTATCAATAATAACTCTACCTTGAGCATTTAAACTTACCACGTGTAAAGCTCCGGTTTCAGCATAATCTTCTAATGGATGTAATGAGAGATAAACCTTACCTGAATATGGCCTCTCTGCTTTACCGCTCTTACGCCATCTTGGCCTTAATCTTTCATCTTTATGCCCTTCATAGAATTTTATACCATAAGCATATTTTAATGCATGATAAGGTACATCTCCTGTAGAAATGAAAGGATTATGATAATTTAATAAATATTGCTGAAGTATCTTACTATAGCTTGCAAAGCTAGTAAACTTATCATAATTTTTAGTATATAAGTCTTGTAGTAATTCAGCTAAGTTATTATAAATATAACCATTGTAACTATGCTTTCCTGTTTTTCTAGCAGCTAATAATTTGTCCTTTAATGCATTATCCCATATTGTTATTGCTTGATTAAGTTCTATATTTTGCTCAGGAGTTAGAGTAGATTGAAGTTTATGTAATTCACAAAAATTATTTACTCGTGTCGCACCAAATAGTACTGAGGCACTGTAATAAGGTTTTCCTACCTCATCCTCTTGTCTATGCCCTTCTCGGGCTGGCTTATTCCATTTTGTAGTGTTATAGTTAACACCTCTATACTGTGCTATAAAGAATTTAGCCTCCCTTAATTCAGGATTGCTTTTTATTTCTTCTAATGCTTGCTCTATAGTACTACCATCGGTAATAAGTTTGTTTATTTTATTTAAAGCTTCTTGTGCATTATTTTTATCAAGGGTTTCTGGATACCCTATTTGTTGACGCTCACGCAAAGATCTTTTTAAAGAATCAAATGTAAATGCAGCCCTTGTATCCTCTTTAATTTTTACTAAAAAACTTTTTTGATAAGCTTTATTTAATGTTGCTATTGTTTTCTGTCTTAGACTAATATAGTCATCATGCTCTTCATTTTCTGAATCTGAGTCATCTGAAAGATAAGAACCATAAAATTCAGTATTTTTAGTTTCTTCCTTAGATATATATTCTTGAAGCTGTATAAGAGAAGTAATATTACATTCGATTATTTTGTTTTCTTTATTTTTATAATAGAAGATATCTTTACCCCCAATTAATAATTTTAGTATTGTTACTAGTGATTTGCAGGGTTCTTCTTCTAAATTATGACGTTGAGCTTCGTATAGTAGAGTGGTGATTATTTTGTTTTTTTGTATCTCTTTATTATCTTGTTCGTCTATTTCTACTAGCTTTAATTTATTTGAAATAATATGTAAATTTTCTATTATAAACTTTCCAACTAAGGGGTTGGTTAACCCAATATCAAAAATATCTTTGCCTTCATTATTTTTTATATTTATCTTCGCTCCTGCTTTAATAAGAGCTTCTGCTACTTTTAACTCACCTTTAATGATTGCTGTCATTAGAGGTGTATTCCCTTGCTTGTCTTGAATATTAAGATAAGCTCCATGTTTTAATAGAAGCTTTACAGCGCGTTTATCTCCCGCAAAATGAAGGGGTGTTAATCCCTCCTCATTTTGAATATTAAAACTGTATTGGTGCTTTATAAGCTCTAATTGTATTTCATAGAGTGCATTGCCATCCATTACTTGTGAAAATGCAGATATACCTTCTTTATTACAGATATTAATATCCGCCTTATTTTCTAACAATATTTTAACTATATCTAATTGATCATTGCCAATTGCATAAGCAAGTGGTGTGTCACCATTTTCACTCCTTGTATTTACATCTGCTCCTCTTTCAATAAGTGTTTTAACTTCATTATAGTCGTATTCAGCAACATTGAATAAACCCTGGTTGATTTCTTCTTGCGCATTTTTAAGGAATGTGACCATACTATGGTGCTCTCTTCGTTCCGCAATCATCAATGCAGTTTCACCTTCATCATTCCTAGCATTAACATTCGCGCCATTATTGATAAGCATCCGCATAATACCTTCACGCCCGCTATTAGCTGCTAGCATTAATAAAGTATACCCATAATCCACAAATGCATTCACGTTTGCACCATTATTAATAAGTATTCGTGCTATGCCTTCATGCCCTCCATTAACTGCTTTTACTAAAGCCGTCCAACCATCATCATAATTTGGAACATCTATATCCGCATTATGTTCAATAAGCACTTGTACAATATCTTCATGTCCATTTTCAGCTGCTTCACTTAAAGCTGTACATTGATCCACATCCTTCTCATTAACATCAGCACCATGTTTAATGAGTATTTGTACAATATTTTTATAACCATTCCTAGCTGCTCGCATTAAAGCTGTTTCACTATGAAGTCCTTGTTCATTAACATTAGCGCCATGTTTAATAAGCATTTGTACAATGCTTTCATGTCCATTACCAGCTGCTAATATTAAAGCTGAATCAACATCCCAATCATCGTAAGTAAGATTAACATTAGCACCATTATGAATAAGAGTTTGTACAATATCTTCATAGCCTTTATCAGCTGCTAGCACTAAAATAGAATTACCTTCTTTGTCCTTTGTATTTACATCTGCTCCTTTTATAAGTGCATTTACTGCATTATAATCATTTGACTTAACAGCAAATATAAGTTCTTGATTTATTTTAGCTTGTTTTAGACGTATGGCTATATCATAGTATTTTCTTTCTTCTGCAATCATTAATGCAGTCTCGCCTTTCTTATTAACTAAATTTACGTCAGCCTCATTTTCAATAAGAACTTGTACCATATTTCCATACGCTTTACGTGCCGAAATCATTAATGCAGTATCACCATCTTTATTACTCATGTTTATATCTGCTCTACTATTGTAAATAAGACTTTGTGCTATGCTTTTATGTTCGTTACGCAAAGCAGTTATTAAAGCAGTATCGCCATCTTTATTACTCGCATTTTTATCTGCTCCAGTTGTAATAAGAAACTCTGCTATTTTTTTATGCCCTCCCCGTACAGCAATTATTAAAGCAGTGTCTCCATCTTCATTACTCGCATTTTTATCTACTCTTGCACAAATAAGTAAGTCTACTATGTCTTTATATCCTAAATATATAGCTATCATTAGAGGACTATTGCCATTTTCATCCCTAACATTTAGATCTATAGGGCTTCCTTGTTCTCTAACACAATTAATAAGAGCTTTTACTTCTTCTATTTTCCCATTACTTACTGCATTAAGTAATAAAGATTCTTTTTCTCCAATTGGCGCTTTGGTATCAAGATTATTTTTCATCTTTGCTATTATTTAATTATTTATATGGCATTTTACCATATATCTAATGTTTTTTAATAGCATTATAATTTTTAAGGATACATTATTATTATTTAGTAACCTGGCTAATAACTTGAATAATAGAAATTTGTGTATAATAAGTTAAAAGATATCCCTTTCCTTAGCTGTATGATTAATATAAAAGACCACTAATTAAATTTTATAATAAATTGTGGTTATAAGTTATACACATTACTGAAAAGCATCCAGCAGTTTCATTCCAGGTTCTTTCAACGAACCATCCCCATTAACATAGTAATATAGAGTGGCTTTCTTTATCCCTAGTTTCTTTGCAACTTCCTCAGCTACCGACTTACGATTCGACATAGCAGCTACTGCCATTTGTAATGTTGCTACGTCCATCTTACGTGGCCTTCCTCCTAACCTACCTCTTGCTCTTGCTGATAATAAACCGGCTTTCGTTCTCTCTATTATCAATTCTCTCTCGTATTCCGCTATAGCTCCAAATATGCCAAACACTAACCTTCCATTAGGGGTATTTGTATCAATCTGTGCTCCCTGCCCTGTTAATACCTTAAAACCTATATCTCTCTTTCTTAAGTCTTCTACTATATTTATTAGATGATTTAAGCTCCTACCTAATCTATCTAATTTCCATACTACTAAAGTATTTCCCGGTTGCAGTGACTTAAGACATGAAACTAATCCCGGCCTGTCGTCTTTTTTACCTGAGGCATAATCTTGATATATTCTATCTTCTAATACTCCTGCTTGTATTAAAGCATCTTTTTGTAAATCCAATGTTTGAGAATTATCATCCTTTGAAACTCTCGCATAACCAATTAGCATTTTTATATTTTTACCTTATGTTTAAAAAGCTAATATGCATACTATATTCTTACTTTGTTTTTTCAATAGGTTTTTAAGCGCTTTCTTATATTGTTTTAGTGTCATTTTACATGTGTCTAATAAACATTCGTTTTTTGAACACTTATCTTGTAAAGAAAAGTAAGGTACAATTATAATTAGCTTACTATACATGTTTACAATAGTATATCCTTACTTTATAATCATTAATAATAATATGATAGTAGTATTACATATATGCATTACTCAACTGTAACAAGCAAAGGCCAAGTCACTATACCGGCAGAAGTAAGAGAGCTATTTAGCTTATCTACCGGGAGTAAGATTGAGTTTATACCTTACAATGACTATATAATAGCTGTCCCCCTTAATAAGTCAGTTAAAAATCTTAAAGGGATACTACCTAAGCCTGCTACCTCCATTTCTTGCGAAGAGATGAATAATATTATTAAGGAGAATTATGATAGGGATTGACACTAATATCCTAGTTAGGCACTTAACTCAGGATGATACCGAACAAGCTAACCTAGTAAGTTTACTTTTAGAAAGTTATGAAGGACAAAAACAATCCATATATATAAACAAAATTGTTTTATGTGAACTTATTTGGGTTTTAGAAAGAGGGTATAAATATACTAAATCACAAATTACTTTAGCTATCAGATCTCTTCTTAGTACCCAAGAATTTATATTTGAGCACTTAGAAGCTTCATGGCTAGCGCTTGAAGTTTATGAGAAGAACAATGCTGACTTTTCTGATGCTTTAATTGGTGAGATTAATAGGCTTAAAGGCTGCTCTACTACCTATACTCTGGATATAGCTGCTTCAAAGCTGAATTCCTTTCAGGAGCTTGAAGCATAAACCATAACATTAATTTTTCAAAGCTTAATAAAATTAAATGTAATTACTAATAACGTCTTCCTTTTGCAGGTTTTTTCTTTCTCTAATCAGCTGCTCAGTAAACTTAGTTTGTACCGGGGTATTTAAAATTTCATTTAAATTTTCAATTGATACTATTTTATCAGAGACTAATTTGTTCAGTAAATTTCCAATAGTGTTGGAATGCAAAACTTCGGCTCCAGGTAAAAAAGTTAATATCTTTGTTACTATCTCTTCAGGCAAATCAAAAAATTGTGCATTACGTAAAGCTTGTGATAAAGGTAAAGCATAATTGAATATAGATAATATGCTTATTTTAGGAATATATAAATCTAATTGATGTTTAACAATTTTTTCTATCTCCTTATAAATATCTTTTTGATCTATAAAAAAGTCTTTCTTATCATTTTTCCAGTAATTATTTTTATAATTAATTGCCGTATTGTATGCATTTTCTACTTCTTCTTTAGACCAGCCATAAACGTTTAATAAAAAGGTAAATGAGGATAATGAAGGAGAATATGCAGCGATGTTCGAAGTATTCCAATTATATTTATCTTTGGTTTCTATAATTTTTTCTTCATATTTTAAAACTAAATATACAAGTAAATCTACTTTATTATACAAAGCAGCCCATAAGAAAGCATTATATCCTTGTTTGTTATAACAGAAAGCAGAGTCTGGATTCTTATTAATTAGTTTTTTTGCTAGCTCAATATTTCCATTATATATAGCTTTAAAAATTGCTTCTTGGTTCTGCTGAGCTAAAGATAAATATAGAGTTTCCTTAATATCAAGCGCTTTTTCACTTGCTGGGTTATGAGTTACATCCTCTCTGCTATTATCTATAGGGGTTTTGCCATATATATCAGCTAAAGATATATTAGCATTATATTGAGTTAATAGTTGTACTGCTTCTAGGTGCCTATTAAATACTGCTGCATTTAATGCTGTAGAATGAAATTTTCCTTCTTTAATGCTAGGGTCTATATTTTTTTCAAGTAAAAATTTTAATGTTTTAATATCATCATTTGCAGCTACTCTATGCAATTCTTTTGCTGAATTACTTAGTTTTACTGGCTCATGTGCTACTATTTCATTTCCTTTTTCATTAGTAGTTATTATATATTTTTTAGCAGCTTCTGCATGGGTTTTATCCGAGGAAACATTTTTTTCTTTATTAGGGCTGGTAGACCTAGCATAGTCTAAGGCTATACTACAAGCATCTTTTACAAAAGACTTTAATGTTTCTTTTAGACCTTTCACTTGTTCGCTTTTTAAAGCTTTATTTTCTTCTATCGCCTCTGACAATTTAATTTTAATGTCATTACTGCGTTCCAATATTTCTTTTCTATCTTGGCTATCAAGAGAAAAGGTAATCAGATCAGCAAGATCCCAATTAAAGTCATGGTATTCATCAGAATTTAGAATACTCCAGAATATGTTTAACATATCTTCTTTTTTATTTTCTAATATGTTTGTGTAATAATCTCTGTTTTTCATAAGTTATACCTTATTAATGTTTACTTACTTATAACACCACTGGACTTGGAGCTAGATTTCAAATGCAAATACATTTCGACGTGGTCTTTTCCAATTTTTTTATTATTGAATAGCTCTTCTAATGATAATTGCATTCTTTCTAATGTCCTTCTATTCATAGCTTGATCTGTATCTCTTTCCCTTTCTAGGATGAGATCAAATACTTCTTGAGACTCAAATTTTTCAGTTGTACTTGGTAGAACAACTGCATCACTATATCTGCCACCCTCTTCAAGAAACTCCTCACTTGTTGCCCCGCCCTTATTGCTAAAAATAATTAATTTCCTGCATAAGGCATTAATTATAGATGAAGAATTATTAGCCAAACCTTTTTTTTCTAATTTAACACAATATTTACAAGTTTGACTTAAACTGTCAAGTAATTCGGAATTTATTGATAAATATACTTCAATGGGAAGGGCATCTTCAAAGCTTTGTTTCTTTAGCTCCTCATATTTACTTAATACCATTATTCTATCTATCTCATCAGTTATCTGTTTAGGCATTCTGAATTGCCTAGCTTTAGTCAATGCGGCGCATAATTCTTGCCTTAAAGTTTTTTTATCCCTATCACCACTAGCAGGTAAGATATTTATAATCTCCTTAACAACTTGTGCTTCTTTATTTTTCTCTAAAGTAAGCATATTTTTTATTTCATTTTGAATTTCATTATATTGATCCGTTTCTAATTTCCGCAAATATTTTATGATAACTTTGCTAACAAGATCGAATGCATAATCTTTTTTGTAACGCTCAATATGTTCTTGATATAAAACTCCCTGCTCAAATAATTTAGGATCATTATCCCCCCATTTTTCTCTTAATATTTTCTTTGTTAATTTAAGATCTTGAGGTTTACCAGCAATATATACCTTGCTATCTTTTAGCTCAGGATGATTCTTTATTAATTTAGCTAACTCGATACCTTCTTCAAACCCTTTACCTGACCTAATTAACCCAAATATAAGTATATTGGGCGGCCTTCTCAATAGGTTCTCAGTTTTTAACATATCCAATTCTAGTTTAGTAGGTAAAGTCGGAACTACATTTGAAACACTACAAATCGAGCTAAAATCAGTAGTACCCTGCCAATCTATTTCTTCTTCTAATAACTTCCTACTATTTACAACCTGAACAGCATGATTTTTATCTTTTTCGTTTAAGAACATAACCCAATCAGCTTGCTGAAAATAACTCAGTTGAGTTCTTAAGTCTAATATACGATCTTTTCTTTCACCTTCCCTTTCAGTGGACTCAGCAGAAGTTACATAATACATCCATTCATGGCAGGTGATTGCTATCTTACTTACTGTACTTTCATATTTAAACCTCTCGAGGTCTTGAGGATGTATCATGCACCCTGTTTCTGGGGCTCGTAATTGTAGATGTAATATTTTAAACTCAGCTTTTTGATCAGTTTGCTTGATATATTCTTCAATATTTGCAATAGCCTTCTGTCTAAGAGGATTTGCAAAATCATTATATACCTTAGGATTTAATAAAGTATTTTTACCTTCCGCATCCAAAGCTTGTAAGTTATAAAGTTCTTGGTCATTACTTGGCAATCTGCTTTTACCAGTAATATATCTTAGTTTAAATTTTCCATTTACCACCTCGTTAATCCCGGTAATGACTGATTGGACATAATCTGTATCACCTCTATCAGCTTCTTCATGTGGGGCGGTAATAAAATATATTATAACTTTAGGATTGTATAAACAAGTAGTAGAAAGCTGTAATTCTTTTTCTTTGCTTGCTAACTTCTCTTTTTCTTTACTAAGCAGAAATAGTTTATATATAAAGCTTTCTAATATTTCATTTCTATTTCCTATTTCACTTAGATATTCCGTTATTTTACTTACTAATCTTGAGCGAAATTGCGGTTCTTCTTCTTCACTATCCTCAGAATCAGAAATCACTTGTTTTATAAAACTAATTAGCTTTAATTCTGATTCATCTAAAAAATTTTTATCAGTTTGAGCGTTTGTAATGTATGTAATGCTTGTAACTAAATCTTTGTCAAAGTTAGAAAATAGGGTTACAAGTCTATCTATTTTGTCACGCATGGCTTTTTACTTTATAAAATTATAATAAATCAATTAAATGGGATTTAAATGCAAGTTTGCAATTATAACTCATTTTATTTTAATTTACAAATATTTTAAGCCTTTTAACTTATATCCAATATAGTATTTATATTTTTTGATATTAAAATAAGTTTAAACAATTATAATTTATTATACTTGGAAAATTTCTTGGTTGAGTTTATTAAATGTATAAAATGATCATTTTATACACTCCTTGACTTTTTATAAGTTGCCTAATGTAAAATAATAACTTTATAGTGCAAAAACAGGTCTTTCATTCAAAGTAAAAAAAACCATATTTATATAATGGGTATATATACTAAGAATAAAATTGATATTCAAAGATATCTTGATAATTTTTTATGTAAAAGGGCCTTATACTCAGCATATTAGACATAATTATTAGTATTTGTTAAGTATATATCTAATATCATTAATACAAAAATAGTTGATAATATTACTAAAGAATATTGAACTTGAAGTAGTTTAGTCCATTTTTAAAAGGATTAGAAATAATAATGCTAGAGAAATATTATAATAAATAAAAAGTCATATTTTTTAGGTTTTATTGAAAGAATGATTTGAGTAAAATTCTCTCTTAACAACAAAGCTTAATAATTAACGTATGATCAAGGATAAAATTTATATTAACAACTAAGCATATAGGTACAAGATGCGTGATTATGAACAAGAAATTAAGGAGAATAGTGTAACTAGAGTTTATGCAAGAATCTATGGTAAAGAGCGAGCTATGAAAATAATCAAAGCTCTTAAATATAATTACTCGGTAACTTATATTGATTTTAGTTCCAACCATATAGCTGAAGAGGGTTTAGAAGAACTCATTGAGAATATAAAATATCATCCTTCTCTAACTTCTCTTAATCTTCATAGGAATGGTATAAGTTATATTGGAGGGAGGAAATTATTAAATCTTCTAAACTATAATTATACATTGGAAGATATCAATTTAACCGAAAATTATGTAAGTACTAGATATTATTTAAATGAGGGAATAATAAATTCCATTGGAGAAGTATTAAATAGAAACAAAGCAGGACAAAGGTCTAAACATCAAGAGATAAAACAAGTCGCACATATACAGAGTAAAGAGTTATTTGATATTCCGGAAGAATATTGTTGTCCAATCACCAGTCAAATTATGATGGAACCAGTAATAATAGATAGCGGAGAAACATATGAGAGAGAAGCCATAATAAAGTGGCTCAAACAAAACAATACTGATCCGCGAACAAATACACAATTACGTACTAAGAACTTTATAGAAAACCGTAGTATTAAACGTAGTATAGTCACCTTTCTTGATAAACACTCTTATGAAAAATATTCTAACTTATGGGATGAAGTCTATGTTCCTAAGCAAATGATCAAACAACTTTTGAAAGCAATAGAATTAGAGATGGAAAGTGAAATAAAGCGTTTAATCAATCTAGCTCCGAATATAATGATAAAACCATTAATAAATGATCAAACTTTCTTAGACTTAGTAATCCAGATTAAGAACCCTGATTTGCTTAAAAGTGTTATAGGCCGAATGGGGGAACAGTTTTGGCAGCATCCGTTGGTAATTGAAGAAAATGGTGCCAGTTGCTTAAGAAGGATAGCCTCATTAGGATTGATAAACATGTCAAAGATATGGGGTGATGCTCTTAATTGGGAAAGAGAAGATTACCAAATAGAATTAAGGGAAGCTTTAAAAGAAAATAATTTAGAAATAGTACAAGTTTGCATTTCATTAGGAGCTAATGTAAATAAAGTGAGTCCTGAAGGTGAACCTCCGGTTTTTCAAGCTATACTATCAGGTAATGTTAATTTATTAGAGACCTTATTACAAAACGGTGCTTTCATTAGTCGCATTGACTATAAAGGAGAGACTTCTTTGCATAAAGCCGTACGTAGCGGTAACTTGGAAATGGTGGAAAGAATACTAATTACCGAGCCTGAGCTAGAATTAAA
>NZ_JSWE01000199.1 GCF_000815465.1 Candidatus Jidaibacter acanthamoeba
AGTTATTTGCTTCTACCAACATCTATCTCCAATTTCTATTCTTTGCAACACAACCTTTATTTTGTATTTTATCTTTTTAGAGTTGCTTCTTCTCTCTTGTTTCCTTCTTTTCATAGCAGCTGATTTCTTTTGATCCTAAGCTTATCAATATGGCTGCCTTACTTCCTTTATGATATTTAATTCTTTAGGTATGTCAGTTAAATTTACTTATTTGCACCACAATGCCGGATTTTGGTTCTTTTGCTTGCAGGTTGCCATCCTATGTTCACAGGCAGATTTAAGCCGAAGTATCTGTTTATCACTTAACCCGTTCCACCTGGGTTCTTCTATTTCAATAATTCTAACACCTT
>NZ_JSWE01000200.1 GCF_000815465.1 Candidatus Jidaibacter acanthamoeba
GCTCCTTTTACAGCCTTGTCTTTACATGCTCCTTGGCTTATCAACCACTCTACCATCTCTTTATGTCCACCTTGACCAGCAATTTCTACAGCCCAGTCTTTATTTACTCCTTGGCTTACTAACCACTCTAGCAGCTTTTTTTGTCCGCTATCTATAGCCTCTTCTACGGCATTGTCTTTACATGCTCCTTGGCTTACCAACCATTTTACCAGTTCTTTATGTCTACCTCGAACAGCTCCAGCTACGGCGTGGTCTTTACTTGCTCCTTGGCTTAGTAACCATTCCACCAGTTCTTTATGTCCCCCTAGAGCAGCTCCGAATACAGCCTGGCCTTTACTTGCTCCTTGGCTTAGCAACCATTCCACGAGCTCTTTATGTCTACCATGAGCAGCTCCAGCTACGGCGTGGTCTTTACTTGCTCCTTGGCTTAGTAACCATTCCAC
>NZ_JSWE01000201.1 GCF_000815465.1 Candidatus Jidaibacter acanthamoeba
TAGATGTATTACAATAGACTAATATATGAAGAGCTGTTCTACCTGTATTATCAATTCTATTTACATTGGCTCCTTTCTTTATTAGTAACTTTATTATATCTATGTTTTCTTTCATTATTGCAAAATGTAATGGAGTATACCCTTCCTTATCAACCGCATCTATGTTAGCACCGGCTCTAATAAGCGTTTTAGCAGTTTTTTTATCACTATCTCCCCTCCCGGCTAAAATATGTAGCGGAGTTTGTTTTATGTTATTAGAAATATTAACTTTCGCCCTATAATGAATAAGTCTCTCTACAACTCTGACTTCTATAGTAACCGCTTCGTGTAAAGCTGAATTACCATAATTATTTACTTTATTAATATCTGCATTATAATTTATCAGTAAACTTATGATTTTATCATAATGGTTATTAATTAACTCTTCCTCTCCTTCTCCTTCTCTTCTCTTTTTTAAATATACATTTATAGCCGATAGAAGCGGAAAAGATGTATATACTCCTGCTTTATTATCTTTATAAATTACTTCTTGGTTTGGATCAGCTCCTGCTTTTAATAAAGCTTTTATTATCTTTTTCTTGCCCACTGCCACAGCAGAATATAAAAGTGAATAACTTTCTAGGTGCCACTTCTCTTCTCCTATTTTATTGCTAATTAATGCATTAGGATTTACTCCGGTTTTAAGCAACCCCTTAAGTAATTGAATATCTTTATTTCCTATAGCTTGAAATGCAACTTCTTCCGGGTCTAAGTTAAGCGAAACCCAATGCCTTATTATAAAGCCCTTGATGACGGCATAGTCTTTTCCACTATCTAAGAATATAGCCCCAATTATTGCCTCCATCGCATCTGCTAACCTACGATCACTTACTTTACCTTGTGGAATCATATGTTCGCTTATCTCTAGTCTTTTTGCTACATCTAGCAAAGGTCCATCATTCCTTACAAGACTTGATAAGATATTATTTAGGGTTCCTTCAGTATATCCCTGATGTTTTTCCATTATTATATCCGTTACAGCTAATTCTAAAGCTCTATCTCCTATAAATTCTAAAGTCTCATTATCTTTTAAGTTAACTGCAGCTCTTCTGGTTAAAGCTTGTATAAGCAGGCCTATATTTTTAAATTTATAATTTAATGCTGCTTGTAAACTTTCATACCCTTGCTGTTCTTGCTTTATTTGTTCAGGGTAAGTATATGTGCATGTATCTTCATTCATTCTCATCTTTAAAAATACCTTTTGAAAACATTTATAAAATAATATTTATAACGTCTTAATCTAAGCCAACGTAAGCAATAATTTTTGATATATAATTATTTTGATAAGCCTCTGTAATGCTAAAGCTTACAATTAAATATAAAAACAACTCTACCAAGACAAATACAAAATTCTATAGTCTTAAACATATTTTCCATAAAATAACCTATTTTATACTATGCGCTACAACTGATTTTTTATATCGAACTCAGTTTATATAAACCTTGCGTAATATGATTATCGGCTTTTTCTTGTAGTAAGCGTGCTCGATAATCTACTGCTTTATGTGGCATATAAGCTTCCTCTCCGGCTTCTTTAATGCCGTCTACTTCAACTCCTGCACTAACTAAGCATTCCACTATCTCATATGCTTTATTTTCTAATGCCAGCTCTAACGCAGTTAAACCTTCTGCATTTTTTAATTCTAACTCAGGTTTGGTAATTAGTATTCTTTCCACCATTTCCAAGTTAC
>NZ_JSWE01000202.1 GCF_000815465.1 Candidatus Jidaibacter acanthamoeba
GAATAGCAGATAAGTATGATGTGCACATAGCGCAGAAGATGAGTGGTAATGTATCCATCAGGGAGATATTTAGATACACTTAGCCTTCGGAAGAGGAAGTGCATAATTACTCTGAGATGTTGTTCGGTAAATGTTAATATTACTTATATTTATTAGAAACATTATCTTAAAGAAACAGCCTATACAAAAACTATATATAAAACCATAGGTTAATTTCAAATATATAATTAAAGGTAAAGAATAAACTTTTAGTATTAGTAAAAGAGTGGTTGCTTGTTTAAAAGCTATAAAACAGTGTTTTAAATTATATATTTAACTACTTTTTATAAAAATGAAAGCTGAAGATTTATTAGGTTCACAAAACAGATATACACATACCACTGATGAGCAGAAAGGAGGAAGAGAAAGAGCGGTTGACTACATAATTTCTGACGATCGAGACAGCTCACTACAAGCAGCTGAGCAATTAATAATAAATTCAATTAAAAATTACTACCAGGCTAATTATAAGCTAAAACTCTTTTGGGAAGAGAGAAAATATGACATTTCAAATAGTTTTATAAACTTAGTAATCATAGAACAAGAAGAAGCTAAACAGAAAGAACAGGGGCTGAGAGGGAAAGAAAAAAGAGG
>NZ_JSWE01000203.1 GCF_000815465.1 Candidatus Jidaibacter acanthamoeba
TGTTGAATGTCATTGATATTGACCCCTTAGAGTTTCAGTCTATTTGACCCCCTAAGTGCAAAATATAACAAGATTGTTTACATTTCAATTTCTCCTTTATTAAGTTTCGGTATAGCATTTTTTCGATAAGACTCTCCATCGAGCACTATACAATAGCTCTTATGCACAACTCTATCTAGAGCAGCATTAGCCATAACCGGCTCAGGGAAGAGTTCCAGCCACCCTTCAGTTTTTCTGTTACTGGTAATAATAAAGCTGCTACTTATATATTTTTCAGCAATTAATTCATACAGATCTGATGCTTGTAGAGGAGTTAAAGCTTTAAGCCCAAAGTCATCTAAGATTAGTAAATCTGTTTTAGTATACTCTGTAATCATCTCTTTCCAAGAATCATCAGCCCTACTTGCCTGGAACTTGCTAAATAAGTTATTGGCTCTTATAAATTTTACTTTCTTACCGGCACGACATGCCTGGTGCCCTAATGCTTGAGCTAAATGGGTTTTGCCGGTTCCGGTAGGGCCTAGTATAATAACATTCTGCTTTTCTTTTATATATTTATTGCTCATTAGGTGATTTATTATTTGCCTTACTTCCATAGAGTATTTCTTCATATCAAGGTTCTCGAATGTCTTCTCTTCCTCGAATTTTGCTCCTTTTATTCTATGAGCTATACTTTTACATTCCCGTCTTTGTTTCTCATCCTGTAAAATAAGTCCTAAAAATTCCTCATAGGCTAAGCTTTTGTTTTTTGCTTCCTGTAACCTTAGCGGTAAAGTCTCAACCATACCGCTTAACCTTAGCTCTTTAGCTAATTTACTTATAATTACTTCATCCATGGTGTACCTCCATGGTTGTTGAGAACTCTTGCGCACTCCTTACATAGGATCCTTGTGGATTATTTAGCTTTGCTATGCTAAATTCTTCTTCTATTGCTTTGGCCTCCATGCCCTTTTCAAGCATGTTCTTTATATTCTTATATGAGTAACATTTATAACTATATGCTCTCTTACATGCCTTCTCCAGCCTATCAGCGCTAAAATGTTCCCTTAGCCTTAGTATCGCTTGGGCTTTTCTCAACCTCTGATTGCTTATATCACTTAACACTTCTTTTATAACTTCTAAAGTATTTAATCCTATAGATTCTGCTTCCTCTAAGCACTTCTCAGGTGTTTTTTGGATAAACTTCTTAACACTCTCAGGGTAATCTTCTACATCTGTTACCCATTTCCCTTTTTCATGTTCTCTTATATGGCTCTTAATAATCTTATGATTACAATATATCTCAACTACCCTTAATCCTCCTCTTACCCATACCTCATTGCCTATATAAGTGGTAGGTACAGAGTAAAAATTACCCCTGAACACTACATGGTGATCCCTATGGACTTTTGCTTTCTCCCACTCAGGTATATCAAACACCCCTTTCGGTAAGTACTTTAATGCAGCCTTTTCCTCCTTCTCATATATTTCCTTCGGCGTCTTCCCGGTAGTCCTCGTTACCTGATTAGCTATTATATTTCTGCACCATGCCTTTGCTTTCTCATTCGCTTCTTCTATATCTTTATACTTCCTTCCCGCTAGTAATTGTTGTTTTACTATTAGTACACTTCTTTCTATCTTCCCTTTATGCTGTGGTTGCCTTACCTTAGTCGGGTCAGCTATAAATCCATAATACCTTTCAAGTTCAGCATAACTTTTATTGATCGTTGGATCATATATATCTGCGCTTATTACTCCCGATTTTAAATTATCTAATACAATCCTTTGTGGTACTCCACCATAATAGTTAAACGCATTTATATGACTTTGTATCCATGATCTCTCATCTTGCTTAAATACATACTCTACATACCTCATCCGGCTATGCGATAATGTCATTATAAATATATATGCCTTCCTAAGCTTCTTTGTTTTCGGATCTACCATTAATCCTGCATTCCCGTAATCTACCTGCCCCTCTTCTCCGGCTTTCGTAGTTATATGTATCGTTGCGTTCTTCCTAACCAATATCCTTTTATTTATATATCTTCTCACACTGCTTTCACTTATTTTAACCCCTCTTTCACTTATTAATCTCCATATTTGTTTTATGGTTATATTTTCTTCCCCCAACCACTCCTTTATTTCTCCTTCATATATTATAAGCTTTTGTTCACTCCAGTCTTCCTTCTCTTTAACCTTGTATCTTTCAACTCTTATATTTGCTGATATCTCATCTACTTTCCTGCTATCATCTCCTACCTTCAGTCCCGACTCCAATCCTCTTCTTATTAAGCTCCTTATCGTATTACGTGCTACTCCTAGTGATCTTGATATTGCCTTAATCTTTACTCCGTTTACCCACCGGTACAGTATTTCACTTATTTCTGTCATCTCTAGTTTCCTCATTTCTGTTTATTACCTATTTGATAACCTTCTAAGAACCATTCTCTTCTTATAGGTACCTCTTTCAACTCCCTTCTTCCTTTCCTAAGCAAAAGGGGGCAAATAATTTGAAACTAGGGGGTCATTATCTTTGAAACTTTATCCATCTTCAGGGGGCATTTACCATGACGCTCAACAAAAAGCTCAGCAGAGTCACATGTTGTTTTAATTAATAAGTATTTAAATAACCAGTTTAATTAACCTATTAAGAGAAATGATACTAAACAAAGTCCTAATCATAAAAAAACTAATATAATAACTATTGTATTAGAGAAAGCAAATCTAAGTATATCGAAGAACAAAATTACTAAATTATCTACCGAACAAAAATCTTAGCTAAATGAACTGTTATCATCTTTAATAACTGAGTAATTTATTTAAAAGCACTGGTCGCTACGGCGACCACCTTCTAAAACAAATAATTTAAGTAAATTCAGCTACCAAATATATGTTAAGATTAAATATAATTTTATTAAATTTTTAAAATGCGAAAAATAAGAAATGATATTTTAGGGCTAACTTTCTTGAGGTTGATAGGATACTTATTCCAAGGTAGCTTATACGGAGAGGCTAAAATAACTGACGGTGACACAATAATAATAGGTAGCCAAAGAATACGTTTATATGGAATTGACGCAGTAGAAAAGAACCAGAAATGTAAAACCAAACAGGGCAGGGGGTGGTAATGTGGTATAGAGGTAAAGGATTACCTAGTTAAGTTAGTTAATCAAAACAAAGTATTTTGTTTTAGTAAGAATAAAGACAGATATAGAAGAGAGGTCAGTATCTGTTATAATCATAAGTTCCAAAGTATAAATGCTGAGATGGTAAGGAACAGATATGCTGTAGCATATACTAAGTATATCAGTTTATATTAATGAAGAAGAGCAGGCTAAAAAAGAAAAGCTAGGAATTTGGTTTAGTACATTTGTGAGGTCTGAAGCATATAGAATGAGTAAAAAGCATTAAATATTTAGAGTGCAGTTGTATTTAGGATTAGGGCAGGAGGTGTCTTCAACCTTTAACACCATAAAGCCAAGCTTAGTATAAAAATTAACAGTCTCATTATCTGCTTCAGCGTGTAAAGAGCTAAAACCATATTTTATAGGTAATGTTTTTATTATCTTTGTCCCTATGCCTTGGTATTGATATTGAGGTAATATCATAAAGTGTTTAATAATACCTGTATTATGCAACACTTCCAAGCCTATGACACCTACAAACTCATTATCTGATTTTATACCAAGCAATTCAGAAGAGCTACTAATCTTATAGTCAAATATTATATCTTTATAAGTCTGAGGCGGAATCGGGCAATTTGCTAATAAGAGCAAGATATTAGGTATAGGGTAGGGCAGGGAATCTATCTGAGGCTTTAAATCAATAAGAGATATATTATTCATATTTATGAAATATAGTCTTTATGTATTAATATAACAAAAAAGAACCATACTTATCAAGAAAACAATTAATATTAATATATAATTTATTAGAAAGAAATTCAAAGCATAGTTAGTCTGTAAATAATTAAGCTCAGGAGAAATGCGTTCTTTTAATATTTTTGATAACGGGCTAAAACTAATTTGCTTATTTGATTTGCAGCTGCATTGATAAAACTTGGGACTCTTTATCGAAATTTTCCCAAAAAGAGTTCTATACACAAGCGGATGATAACCTTTTAAACTAAGCTTTTTATTACAACAACTACAAATTTTTTCAGCAG
>NZ_JSWE01000204.1 GCF_000815465.1 Candidatus Jidaibacter acanthamoeba
AGCACTGTAATTACCTGCTCCCTTACATCTGTCATACAATACTCCTGCTACATACCACCACATAACCTCATAATACGGCGTATATTTATGCTCCCTTATTAATTCAACTGCTTCCTTGTATCTATCACTACCTACTTCTTCTAAGCTTCCTGCAATATACCTTGCCGCAAAATATTCCTGGAAGGTTAAATGTAAGAAATGTACATCTTCTCCCATATTTTTTATTATTCCGGTCTTAAGTACCTCTTTAGTATTTCTCCCTAATACTCGTGTTACTATTTCCTTACCTATTACTATTTCATTCCCCTTCATTCCTTCTATCGCCAGTTCTTCTAACTTGGATACTATTTCCTCACATTCCTCCCATTCGTCTAACGCTATCTCTTCAGCTTCTTCACTTAGAAACTCTTTATTCTTTCCTTTGGTTAAATATCTTCTTAATAATTTACTGCTTATTTCTTTATACAGCTTACTCATCGTATAGTTCTTTTCCCTGCTTAAATCCTCCCATGCATAACATATTAACTCCAGGTTGATCGGTATATGTGCTATTCCCCATATTCCTTTATTGCTTTCTAAAAACCTTATTATCTCACCACTCTTATTTGAGGGCATGAACTTGCTTATATAGCTCTTTATGTTTTCACTTGTGAACCCTATGTTCTCCAGTTCTTCATCAATATTAATCGGTACACCCCCTATTTGCCTGATCCTACTTGTCGGACGTGATGTCACTATTACACGGCTATTAAAATCAGTTAATATGGTTGTGTTGCAAAGAATAAAATTGAAGGAAGAAGTTATAAAATTTTATGAGGTTTTTTAGAAAATATAAGCAGGGGTAGGTAAGTTAAATTGCCTTTCAACAAAGTATTTAATATTTATAGCAGAGCTCTTAAGTAAGTGATAAAGCTGCCCCTTGAATAACATATTGATTGTCTCAATCCCTCGAATGGTATTATAAGCTGTTTTATAACTATGATAACCCATAGCATCTTTGGTTTTCCATTTTA
>NZ_JSWE01000205.1 GCF_000815465.1 Candidatus Jidaibacter acanthamoeba
TAGAATAAAATTTTCCAGGTAACTAAATTATGACACATTTCAGTGAATATTCCCTAAAATAGAAGCATGGCGAGAGAATTATAATAATTATAGGAGACCATTAAATATATTAATTGCTTTAATGGTTCCTCCAAAGACTTTCACTTGCTGCAACCATATTCGAACCATTACTTATCTTTGTATACTTCTCAACAAATGATTTAGGTATACTGTGTATCACTCTCTTCATGCTTTCTTCAATGGCAATCTTAGCTTTCGGAACATTATGATTAAGTTGATCAATAAGTGTTTTATACATTGCTTTCATAATTTCACCTCTTAACTCCGGAAATACATAACTGCTGAATTCAAGCTGATTTTTTTGTAATATAGGTCTACACCAATTTACAATTTGCTTAATTCTAGTTTGCATTTGCTGTTCGTTAGGTATTTCATGAGGTCTTACATTTTCGCTATATACTTTTAAAACTGTGGTTGTCATGAACTCTGATGCTTTCGCTATATGGTCGTTATGCGCTAAATCGGCAAATTGGCCATGTATTTGCTTTAATTCATTTATATAGTCAATATTATCAGGAAGGTTAGTATATATAGGACTGTATTCTCGGGTGATATCTCTAGCACACCGTTTTTTTAATTGTTGCAAATATTGTTCATTGCTTACATTTAAAAATGCGTACCCGATTTTAGGATATGACTTAAGGAGGTTAATACTTGCAATATTCAGTTGTATTTCAGCAGGAAGAAGATTTAGCCACGTACCCTGAGCTGTCTCCATATGAACTAATGACTTACCGAAGTCATCAACCATATTAGAGAGCTCTTTAAAAGCACTGATATATCTAAGCTCTATTGTTTTTAACCACCCTTCCCGCATATTTAAATTAGGTTTGAATTCTTTGATATCATAAGATAGGAGAAATACTGCAATATTAACGCTAGGGTTAGCACAAAAGGCATTAATCCCAAATTCATCTTTTGAGTTAATAAGCTTAGAATCATGATGAAGTATTTCTTCTGCAGTGCTGATATGGCTGTCCCTAATAGCAATCAGAAAAGCATTACGCTTTTTATAACCTTTTGAATTAATAAATTCAGGTTTAAGTTGTAAAAGATATTTCATTACATCTAATTGGCCTTTCAATGCAGCAATCAAGAAAGCGTTGTTCCCTTTTGCATTAATTGAATTAACAAATTCAGGTTTAAGTTGTAAAAGATATTTCATTACATCTAAGTGGCCTTTAAAAACAGCAAATAGAAATGCATTATACTCATATCTAGCTATTGAATCTAAGAACTCAGGTTTCAGTTGAAAGAGATGTTTCATTACATCTAAATGACCATGTATAGAAGCAACCAAGAAAGCATTATTGCCTTTTG